>JAUVVP010000277.1 GCA_030604585.1 Planctomycetota bacterium
ATGACGCTGCGCGTCTTGCCGAAGATGGAGCGCGGGTGCACGTCGGGCGGCGCGTTGTCGAAACGGTCAATCGAAGCGATGCCGACCAGGTCGGCGCCGCTTTCCAGCGCGACGCGTTTCACTTCGGCGGTCAGTTCCTCGTCAAACTGCATGGTTGTCCCTCTCGTGCTGTCTCGATTCAGGGGATGCGGATGATCTTGCAGGCGACGTCTCGCTCCAGAGGAGGGACGGTCAGCCTGAGCCGGCCCGCTTCCGCCGTCGCGGTCTCGCTGTAGGACACCTTGCCGTCATACGTGTCCCACCACTCGATCATGTAGTCGCCGGCGGTCAGTCCGCTCACTTCCGCCTCGGCTCCTTCGACCGCAGGCGGCTGCTTGCCCAGCCTATCGTTGCCCCAGGTGCTCTGCTTGTTCTGTATCCACAGGAGCGTCGCATTGCGGCCCGTGAGGCCGAAGGCGCGCAGGGGTTGGGGATCGTAGTTCGTCAGCGTGTAGTGGCTGATGCGAATCCAACTGAACCCCGGTTTGCCGTTCTCGATGCGTATCGAGTGCCTGCCGGCAGGGACCTCGATGGCGAAGTCCTCGTCGTATGCACATTGCCACACCTGCCATCGCTCTGAGAACGTGGACGGCTTGCCCTCGACGTTCTCCGCTGGCAACTCCCGGCTGAGCGCCGGCTCGCCGTCGAGGTAGACGTCCAGGCGTGCATCGGGGGACACCGTGTCCACGTACACGGCAAACGTGCCGTCGGCGGGATAGTCCACGTGGAAGACCGGCAGCACCCTGGGTTCGGGCCGGCCCGGCGCAAGCAGGTGAGAGGGCACTTGCCCGGGATCGTTGACCGTGCCGTCACTGGCGACCGTGAAATCGCTGACAGTAGCTCCGAAGAACGGCCCGCGCGCATCGAGCGTGACCGACGGCAGCTCGTCCTGGGCGGGAGCCCGAAGCTCCACGTCGGCCGGCCGGAAGCCCTCCTTGTCCCACTCGACGGTGCGCGCGAAGTTGCGCAGCGCCTGGAACTGGGGGTAGAGGTCCAGCTTGTCAATCCGCCGGCACCACCAGTTCATGGCCGATCCGGCTGCCCCCGACATGACGCTCGCCCAGATGCCGTTGTGGTTGCAGATGCCGGTCGGGTCGATGCTCAGGTCCGTGCTCCTTACGCCCCAGCCGAACTCGGTGACCATCATGGGTTTCGCGTACCGTTCGGTGAGGCTGCGGCACCAACGCGCTATGGCGGGCGCGGTGTCCACCGAGTTGTAGTGGTGGATCTGCGTGTAGTCCATCTGGGGGAGCGACCAGAGGCGGTCGTCGCTGCCGTCGCCGCCGAACGAGACGCTGATGAGGTGGTCGTGCGGGTCAATGCTGCGCAGGTAATCGCTGGTCTCGCTCAGCCAGTTGGCCAGCATGCGGGAGACATCCGGATGCTCCTCGCCGGCGGCGTAGCGCCACCCGGCCCTGCCGTCAACCTCGACGGCGCCGTTGATCTCGGCGAAGCTCTCCCAGGCCATGATGTTGGGGTGGTAGCCCCAACGGGCGACGATATAGCGCAGGCGCTTCTTGTACAGCTCGACGGCTTCGCGGTTCGTGAAGAAATCGTTGGGGCCCGTGCAGGGGCCGCCGCGCCCGGCGCTGTAGGGGTTCGCATCCCAGAGGCCCAACGGTTTACCAACGATGTTGTGAGCGTGCACGTCAAAGGACAGCTTGAAGTAGATGCCGTGTTTCTCGGCCAGGTCCAGGTACCAGTCAAGGCAGGCCGCCGCCTCCAGGTCATAGGCGCCCAGCTTCTCCCACTCGATGGCCAGCCTCGGCGGGAAGGCATCCAGCGCGCCCATGATGAGGTAGGTGCAGTTCTCGCCGTGCGCCTGCATCTTGGGGAAGTAGGCCCGGGCCTCACTGAGCGGGCCGCCGGCTCCCGACCAGATGACATCGTGGCCGATGGGGAAGAAGAGGTCCCCGTTGTCGTGGACGAAGTAGTGGGGATCGTCCAGCGAGACCCGCACGAACCCCGGCCGGTCGGAGGGGGTCACGTCGAACGTTCGCTCCTCTGACTTTGCCGAAGACCGCCTGTTGCGGGCGGAGACGTAATACGTGTGCCGGCCCTCTTCCACGGGCGTGAAGCGGACCCGCCAGCCGGGCTCGCCCTGCGCCTCGAAACGGATATCCGGCCGGAACTCCCGCCAGTCCCACACCAGGTGGTTCCATTCGTTCGCGCGAAGCGACTGCGGGCTCCACCTCATGATAGGCGATCTCGTGCCGTCCTCGGCCTCGAAGTAGAGGTGAACGGGTGCGGCGATCCTTGCCGTGCGCGGATAGAGCCAGAGGGACAGGCCGTCGGACCCCGACCAGTCGGCCCCCCGGCAGTCCAGCACGGCCCCTGGCCAGTTCTCCTCAAGGTCAATTGAGGGCGAGAAGCGCAGTGAACGGCTGCCGGTGCGGGCCATCTCGTCGGTGAGCACGAGGTGGTCCGACAGCCGCCACGGACCCGGGCCGGCTTCCACGTCGCCGAGGGAGACCGTCCGGTCCGTCGCTGAGTCAAGCAGCTTGACGTCATCAATGAAGAAGTCGACCGGAGAGTTGGGCCCCCACTCCAACTCGTTGATGAAGAGCTTCAGGAACCGGACCCGTGCGCGTTTGGCCGATGCGGGCAGGACCCGCGAGGAGTATGCCCGGTAGTAGAACGCGGGCACGTCGAGCACCTTGCCGCTCGGCGTCGTGAAGTGCGCCGTGATGTCTATCTGCTCCGGGTCGAACGGGTTCTCCCAATCCCCGGCCACCTCCAGGGCCAGTTCGAACGGCGCGTAGCGCTCCACGCGTTCCTCACCGGGCGTAACGGACAGGATCGACAGCTCCGCTCCGCTCGCCAGGCCTGCCAGGGCCGCGAGCCCGGTCAGGACTGCAACACCTGACGACAGTTGATGCACGGCACCACCTCCATAGCTCCGGTTGATCATCGACATGCTACGGCGCATGTCAAGTGGGACCACGTCGTTGCATCGCGCCGAGGCTCGTGGCATCATGTGGCGCAGGCCCACTCCAGCGGAGGACGGGAATTGCAGGAGCCGGACCGAGCGCGCGGTCGCCCGGCAAGCCGACAGCGGCGAGCCATGGCGGCCCTGGTCCTGGGCGCCATCGGCATCGCCTGGGCGGCCATCTTCGTCAAGCTCAGGGAGGACGGCCTGGGCCTCAGCGCGACGGCCTTCTGGCGACTGGCACTGGCGTGGCCGTTCTTCCTGGCCTGCTCGCGGACCGAACGGCGAAGACATCCCGAATTGGCTCGGCCGAGCGGGTGGCGCCAGATGTCCGTGTTGCTCCTGCCCGGCGTGTTCTTCGCTTGCGATCTGGCCGTCTGGCACTGGTCCATCCACCTGACCACGGCGGCCAACGCCACACTGTTCGCCAACTGCGCCCCGATGGTGGTCTCGGTGGTCGCCTGGCTCTGGTTGCGGGAGCGGCTCAGGGGGGTCTTCGCCGTCGGCCTGGCTCTGGCCATGATGGGCGTGGCGCTCGTCGTCCGCTCGAGTGCGGGGGAGGGGGCAGGCAGCCCGCTGGGTGACGGGCTGGGCCTGGTTACGGCCGTGTTCTATGCGGCCTACCAGCTCTCGGTGAAGCGCGCACGGGCCCGCTACTCCACCGCCACCGTCATGACCTGGGCCATCCCGTCGGCGTGCGCGGTGCTGGCGGTCGTTTCGGCGGCCTCCGGCGAGACGTTCCTCGCCGTCACCGCACGCGGCTGGCTGGTGCTGATCGGCCTGGCCGTCGTCTGTCAGATCGGCGGGCAGGGGCTGATCGCCTATTCGCTGGCGCACCTCCCGGCCAGTTTCTCCTCCGTGAGCCTGCTCATCCAGCCGGTGGGGGCGGCGCTGTTCGCCTGGGTCATCTTGCACGAGGCCCTCGGCCCCATGCAGGCGCTTGGCGGCGCGCTGGTGCTGGCCGGCATCGTCCTGGCCCGACGCGGGAGCAGCTTCCGGTGAGGCCGTCTGAGGCGTTGCCGGGGCTCACTGGTCCAGCTTCAGGATCCGCGCCATCGTCCCGCCAAGGATGTCGGCCTTCTCCTCTTGTGGCAGGTCCAGAGCATCCAGGGCCTCCAGGTCGCGCCGCACGCCCTCCATGCCGCCGAAGGGCCAGTCCCGGCCGGAGATGAGGCGGCCGCGCAGGCCGACGTCCCGGACCAGGTATAGCTCGTGCGGGGGGATGTACCACCACGAGCCGGGCACCAGCGTGCACGTCAGCTCCGCGTAGACGTTCGGGTAGGACTGCATCAGCGCCAGCACCTGGCGGAAGTAGGGCGCTCCGCCCGCGTGCGCCATGATGAGGGTCAGGTCCGGGTGGTCGGCGATGAAGGGCTCGAACAGGCGCGGCTCATACTTCAGGAGCGG
>JAUVVP010000425.1 GCA_030604585.1 Planctomycetota bacterium
ATCCCGAGGGAGACCGGGAGTCGTGGGGCATCCCGTTCGGCATGGGCGCGGGAAACCAGGACCGCGTGATCCTGGCGGGGAAGGGCCGCCCCGAGGTGCGCATCGCGCTGCGCGGCCAGGCCGACTTCCTCTGCCTGCTGCACGAATGGCGCCAACTGCCCCAGGATATCAACCATGAAGACCCCACCGAGGGGCTGGCGGTGGCGGAGTACGAACTGGCCTACGCCGACGGCTCGCGCCACGTACAGCCAGTGCGGGCGCGCTTCGAGGTGGACATGGAAGAGAGCCCCGGCCCCGCGTGGCTGGCCCTGGGCTTCCACATGTGGGGAGCCATTGATCCGGTCAACTACCCACAAGGAACGGACTGGGGGCGCGCCCAGACGGGCACGAACGGCGCCTGGGGACGGCCGCACGTGCACGCCATGCCGAACCCGCATCCGGACAAGGCGCTGAAGAGCCTGACCATCCGGGGGCTCCTGGACTCCCCGCTGCTGGTGGCCGGCCTGACGCTTTACAGCGGCAGCTCTCACCCGCTGCGGCATCTGCCCCGGCGCACCTACCGCGTGAGCGTGCCCGGCAGCACGCCCCAGGTCGAGAGCGCGGAGGTGGACATGGGCGGCGTGACGCGCCTTGAGAAGACGAAGGGCCCCACGGGAAAGAGGTGGCTCGCATCCCAGTACGCCGGACTTGTGCACGCGGAGGAACCCGCCAGGCAGGGCGAGACGCTGATCGAGGCCTTCGGCTCGGAGGATGCCACAGTCTCGGTCGAGCTCCAGGGGAGGAAGAACGCGCTGAAGTTCTCCCTGGGCGATGCCTTCCACCGCGGCAGCGCGCCCGACCCGTCCGGCCGGGCCAGGCTTCACGTGCTCGGCCAGACGCGGCAGTGGATGCGCGTGATCGTGACGGACTCCTCCACGGGCAAACCCGTGCCGGTGAGGATTCACTTCGCCGGGTCGCGCGGCGAGTACATTGCGCCGTACGGCCACCACGCGCAGATCAACGCCGGCTGGTTCATGGACTACGGCGCGGACGTGGTCGCCGGCGGGCGCAACTTCGCCTACGTGCCCGGCGAGTTCGCCACGGACCTGCCGGTCGGCGACCTCTACGTGGAGATCTACAAGGGGTTCGAATACCGGCCCGTGCGCAAGAAAGTGACGGTCAGGCCGGGCCAGAAGGTGCTCAAGCTCACGGTCAACCGCGCGACCGACTGGCGCGGCAAGGGCTGGGTGACGGCCGACACGCACGTGCACTTCATCAGCCCGCACACGGCGGCGCTCCAGGCGCAGGGAGAGGGCGTCAACATCGTGAACCTACTGGCCTCACAGTGGGGACGGCTGTTCACCAACGTAGGCGACATCCGCGGCCGCGTCAACGTGCTCGAGGAGGACACCATCGTCTACGTCGGCACCGAGAACCGCAACCACATGCTCGGCCACATGTCCATGCTTGGCACCCAGGGGCTGCCCGTCTACCCGATGTGCTGCGGGGGCCCGGGCGAGGCCTACCTCGGCGACCCCGACTTCATGGCGCTGGCCGAATGGGCGCGGGAGAACAAACGTAAGGGCGGCGTGGTCATCCGGCCCCACTACCCCTACTGCGGCCACTCGGAGGACCCGGTGCCCATCATCAAGGGCCTGGTGGACGCGCTGGAGGTCACCGACCTGCGCCGCGACAGCTTCCCCACGCAGGAATGGTATCGCTACCTTAACTGCGGATACCGCGTGGCCGTCGCCGGCGGGACCGACAAGATGGGCGCCTACTGCCCCCTGGGGTGGATAAGGACCTACGCCCTGCTGGACACCGGGCGGCCCTTCGACTACGAGAACTGGTCGGACGCCGTCCGCGCGGGGCGCACCTTCAGCACGAGCGGGCCGCTGATCGACATCTCCGTCGAAGGCAAGCGCATGGGCGAGACCGTGCGGCTGCAACGCCCCGGAGCGGCCCTGGAGGTGGAAGTCAGCGCCGAGAGCGTCTGGCCCCTGGGCAGGATAGAGGTGGTGCACAACGGCCGGGTCATCGCATCCGAGCGCGCGCGGGCAGGCGCAAAGAAGCTGCGCGTCCGCTGCAAGGCGAAGGTGGACCGCAGCGGCTGGATCGCCGCCCGCTGCTGGGGGCGCGAGCGGCATCCGGCCGCCTACACCGCCGCGCACACCTCGCCCGTCTACGTGAAGTGCGGCGAGACGCGCGCCTTCGACGGCCCGGCGGCCGAGCACATGCTGGCCCTGGTCGAGGGGACCATCGAGTACGCGCAGATGCTCTCGACCGCCTTCGACGAGGCGTCCAGAAAGCGCCTGGTCAGGCTCTTCAAGGAGGTGCAGAGGGAGCTGAAGGGCCGCCTCGTGGTGGAGGCGCAGCACAGGCATCACCACGGAAGCGAGCCGTATCACACGCACGGCCACGGCAAGCCCGCCGACCATCGGCACTGATGGGTCGGCGCGCCGGTGGGGCAGCCAGGGAGGGCAAGGTGTCGTCGGCAATGCGTTCAACAGTGGCGGCCCTTGTTGTGGGTGGCTGCCTGCTGTGCGGGCGAACTGAAGCTGCGAGGAGACACGCCATGGACTTCGAGCGGGATTCGATCATCCTGAGCGGCACGTGGGAGCGGCTGAGCGAACACGGCGATGCCGAGGTATGGAAGCCTGAAGTCGCGGCCGGCCTTGGGCCGTGGGAGCCTGTCGATCTTCCGGGCCCCGTCCTTCGCGGCAACGACCGGAACGCCAACGAGCGGACGAACTGCGTCTGGGTCCGCAGGGCGTTCCAGGTTGACGAAGGCCACGCCACGCGAGATGCCGTGCTGAAATGGGGCGGCATCCGCTTCGGCGCCACGGCGTGGCTGAACGGGCGGGAGATCGGAAGCCACGCGCCCGTCGGGCCGCACACGATCATCATCCCGCCCGGCGTGATCCATGCGGGCGAGAACGAACTCCTGCTCAAGGTCCGCGGCTGGGGAAGGCTGCACAAATCGCCCACCGACGTCCCGCTCATCCCCGTGGGGGCGGACCTCTTCTGGGGAGGC
>JAUVVP010000323.1 GCA_030604585.1 Planctomycetota bacterium
ACTGGTGGCCGATCCATTCACTCGGCATCGTCGTTGCCTCCTCGTGGTGCATGCGGCAGCTATGGTTCTCCTTTCTGCTGGGATGGCTGGCCAAGGTCCTGATCCTGAAGTTCGGCAGCGGCGGCATCCTGCGGGGCGCCCGGACGTTCTTCCTGGGCGTCATCATCGCCGAGAGCACCATGGTCGGCATCTGTACTTTCGTGAGCCTGCTGACCGGCATCCGCACCGGCTACATCTTCCTGTCCGGTTGAGCGGGGATGCTCGCCCTGCCCTCTCGACCCGTGTTTGACACACGCGCTGCGCGCCCGCTATAGTCCACGTCACGCTCAAGCGATCGGGTTGCCTGCCGGCATGACGTGGCGCGCCTTCATCATCGGCATGGTCGGGGTCATCGGCCTCTGCCTTCTCACTCCCGTCAACGACTTCGCGCTGGGCAACACCTTCCTGACGGGCAACCACTTCCCGGTCGGGGTGTTCTTCTTCCTGCTCATCCTTACCCTCGGCGTCAACGTGCTCATCAAGCTGGTCAGGGCCCGGTGGGCGCTCAGGCAGGCGGAGTTGATGCTGGTGTGGTGCATGATGCTCGTCTCGGCCACGGTGCCGGCCAGCGGGCTGATGCGCTACTGGTTCCCCACGGCCGCCTCCGCCCCCTACCTGGCGCAGCGCCAGGACCTGTTCTGGGAAGACGACGTGCTGAAGGTGGCCCCGGACGGCATCCTGCTGAGCAAGGACCCCAAGTCCGTGGCGGCCAAGATGTTCTACCTCGGCACGCCGGACGGCGAAGTCATTCGCGTGCCGTGGGGCCGCTGGACGAAGGTCATCGTCAACTGGGGCATCCACGTCTGGCTCTACTACCTGGCCACGTTCTTCCTGTGCGGGCTCTTGAGGAGGCAGTGGGTCGAGTCGGAGCGGCTCATCTTCCCGCTGGCGCGCGTTCCTTTGGAGTTCACTGAGGGCAGCGGCGAGCGGCGCCTCCTGCCGCGACTCATCTGCAGCCGGGCCTTCCTCTTCGGCGCCCTGGTCACCCTCGTCTTCGGCATCATCCGCCTTTCGCCCCTCTTCTTCGGCGCGGAGGAGGGCTGGCGGGTGCGCTTTCCCATCAATCAGGTGTTCGCGGACACCGAATGGTGGCGCATGCACATCGCGGACGGCTGGGTCTTCCCCATTGGAATCGGCTTTGCCTTCCTGGTGCCGAGCGACATATCGCTGAGCATCTGGGTCTTCTACATCTTCACGTGCATCGAGATACAGGCGGCCTACTACATCGGCCGGCCCCTGGAAGGCGGGCCCTGGGGGCCGTTCATGAAGTGGCAGCAGGCCGGCGCGTTCGTCGTCTTCGCGGTCGGGATGCTCTGGACGGCGCGCCGCCACCTCTGGGCGGTCTTGAAGAAGGCCACCGGCCGTGACCCGACCGTTGACGACTCCGACGAGCCGATCGGCTACCGGCTGGGCTTCTGGGGGCTGCTGGCCTCCCTTGCGGGCATGATAGCGTGGTACGTCCACTTCGGCATGAGCGTCTGGACCGCCCTCGTGCTGCTCGGCCTCATCTTCGCCATCGTCCTGGTGCACGCGCGGCTCATCAGCCAGGGCGGGCTGTTCTTCACGCAGCACAGTTGGAGCGCACCCGACCTGCTGCACGACATCACCGGCGGGCGCGCCTTCTCCGGCGCCGCCGCCGTCGTGGCCCAGGCGCAGTACGGCATCCTCATCCACGACGCACGCGAGATACTCAGCCCCCACGTGATGAACGCGATGCGCATATCGGCGGTCTTCGAGAAGCACCGGCGCCTGTTCCTGCCCATCATGCTGTCGGCGCTGTTAGTGGGCATGATCGCCTCCGGCTACTCGACCATGCGCTGGGTCTTCTACGACGTGGGTGCGCTGAACATCAAGCAGACCTACAGCGTCCTGCACTACCCCACCCGGATATTCGAACGGACGCACATGATGATTGACAGCCCGGGCCTGTCGGCCCGGCCGCACTACGGGGCCCTAAGCATTGGGGCGGGGCTGATGTTCGCCCTGATGGCGCTGCGCAGGTCCTTCTACTGGTGGCCCATCCATTCGCTCGGCTTCGTGGTGGCCGAGTCGTGGTGCATCAAGCAGCTCTGGTTCTCTTTCCTGTTGGCGTGGCTGGTCAAGGCCCTCATCCTGAAGTTCGGCAGCGGGGGCCTGCTGCGCAGCGCCAGGACGTTCTTCCTCGCCGTGATCATCACCGAGATCGCCGTCGTCGGCGTCACCACCTTCGTCAGCATGCTGACCGGCGTCCGCACCGGCTACATCTTCCTTTCCCTGTAACCCCCGTCGTTTCTCTTTCCCATCGGGCATTGCACTGGCAACAGCAACACTCCCCAACAGCTCGTACTCGTCCTCGTCCTCGTCCTCGTACTCGTTCTCGTGCTCCTGCTCTTCGTCTTAGTTGACCGCGCCCCGCGCAACGCTTACCCTCATGAGCCCCAAGCAGCGCGAACCGGAGGTCGCACAATGAGCGGCGAATCCCTTGCCTTGCAACGCCCTCCCCTGTTGCGTCGGGAACAACTGGCACGCATCGAGGAGGCGGCGCTGAGCTTGCTTGCTGAGGTCGGCATCGCCGTGCACGACGGGGCTCTGCGTGAACGGCTCGTGGCGCTCGGCTTCCGGCTCGAAGGCGACCGGGCGCTGATCGGGCGGACTCAGACGTCGGACTTCCTGGAGGCCGAGAGGCGAGCGAACGGCAACCGCTTCTCCTCGGCCCCAGCGCCCCTCGACGGCAACGAAGCCCGCATCACGCTGCACCTGAACCCCTACGCGCAGTTGGTGCACGACATTGAGGCCGACCGGCTCGTGCCGTTCACTACCGAACGCCTGATTGAGGCCACGAAGTTGGTGGACGTGCTGGCCGAGCGGGGCGTCGGCGGCGCGCCGCCGGGCTGTCCCACGGACGTACGGGCCCCCCTCCAGCCCGTCGTGCAGTATTGGGTCGCCGCCACACACTCGCGTCACGGCCGCAAGCCCGTCGATCCCAAGTCGCTGCCCGCCTTCCCCCACGTCATGGAGATGGCCGACGTGCTCGGCGAGCCGATTCGCCACCTGCCCGTCTACGTGACCAGCCCGCTGGCGCTGGGGGGCGAATCGCTCAGATGCGTCCAGGCGTTCCGCGACCGCATCGAGTTCGTTCAGGTCTGCTCGATGCCGTCGGCCGGCAGCACCGCGCCCGTCAACGTCGCAGACGCCTTCGCACTGGCCGCCGCCGAGACGACGGGAGCGGCCTTGCTCCTGCGGGAAGCACTTGAGCTGCCGGTCGGCTGGACGATCTCGCTGTTCCCCGTTGACTTCGCGAGCATGGCGATGGTGTTCGGGTCGCCCGAGTACCTGCTGATGCAGTGGATGGGCGCCGAAGTGGACGCCTGGTTCCACGGAACGGCATGGCCCGCGGCCTCGGGGACGGCCCTCACCATGGCCAAGCTGCCCGGCCCCCAGGCGTGCGCGGAGCGGGCCGGCCTGATGACGGCCGGGGCCCTGCTCGGCCAGAGGGCCTTCGAGGGGGCGGGCACCTTGAGCCTGGACGAGGCCTTCAGCGCCGAGCAACTCCTCTACGACCTGGAGATCAAGGACCACGTCGAGGCGCTGCTCCGTGGGCTGGACGGCGATTGCGACCCCGAGCGGTGCCTCCGGGAGGTGATGGAGGGCCTGGAGCAGAAGGGCTTCGTGGGGCAGGAGAGCACCGCCAGGGCATGTCGCGACTTCTGGCAGCCGGCGCTGTTCGAGCTGAGTTTCGTCGCCACGTGGCTCGCCGGAGGCGCCAGAACCATCCGCGCCAGGGCGCACGCGATGATCCGGGACCTGCCCAGCCGGCACGAGTACCGCCTGGAAGCGGACCTTCAACGGGAGCTGGACAGAATCCTCGCCCGCGCCA
>JAUVVP010000399.1 GCA_030604585.1 Planctomycetota bacterium
GGGCTTCGTCTTCGTCGCGCCCGGCCGGGCGGCACTGGAAGATGCCTACCTGCGCCTCGGCCAGTGGCACGTGACGGGCAACGTGAGCTTCGACGACGTGCGCCTGTCCGTCACCGAGGCAGTTCACCGCCGCGCGGGCGACCTTGTCCTGGGCGAGGGCGAGGAGGTGGACGGCGCCGCTTACGCCTTTCAGGCGCCGCTCGGCTCGGCAGGGACGAACTACTCGCGGCCGCTTCTCTCATTCACCGCGGTGTTCAACACCAACCGGTGGGTGTTCACTGCCGACACGGAGGTCGTCTATCGGCACGTCCTGCCGGAGGTGCGACAGCGGTCCGGCGCCGTGGTGCTCAACTGCAACTACCACACCAGCGGGAGCGGCTTCGTCGAGGGCAGCATCAACGGCGAGGACTGGACGCCGCTCGCCCGCCTTGACGGCGTGGGGACCGTCCGGGCGGACCTCCCCGAGAGCTTCTTCCCGGCGGAGGCGGTCTACGTCCGGGTCCGGGCGGCCGGCGAAGGGGACGGTGCGGCCGGCGTCCTGCCGGCTTACTTCCAGGTGAATGAGTACCGATACACGGCCCGCCTCGAAGCGGACCTCGGCCAGCTTGCCGGCGGCACGGCCTACCCCGAAGCCCAGCAGCTCAGCGAGGACGTCTATGTTCGCCTGCTGGCCGTGCCCGGCTACGGCGCCGCTGAAAGCGACGGGTTGCGTCTGAAGGTCGAGAACCGGCGCGACGCCGGCCGCGACCTGCGCGCCCGGGTCACCGTCGAGGACGAGAGCGGCGGCCTATGGGTATCGGAAAGGAACCTGAGCCTGGCGCCTCGCGGCGAGGTCGAGGCGGTGGTCCCCTGCACGCTGCGCAGCGTGGGCGAGAACCTCGTCACCGTCGAGGTCCTCGAAGGCGAGGAGCCCGCCTACCGGGCGGTCCTCAGGCAATGGCTGCCGGTCCTGCACGACGCCCGCTTCGGCCATGCGCTGCCCGCCGAGGCCCCTGTCGAACTGTGGTGGTGCGAGGGGACCTACAAGGTGTCCCGAACGCGCCCCGTCCCGGCGGCGGGAGGCGACGCGATAGAGCTGGCGGTGGCGCGCAACGAATACGAGCCGGTGCAGCTCGTCATACGGCCGAGCACGGACCTGGCCGATCTCCGCGTGAGCGTCTCCGACCTGGTCGGGGACGGCTCACGCCTCTCGGCGCAGAACATCACCCTTGCGGAAGTTGCATACGTAAAGGTGACGCGACCGACCGACTCGGCCGGTGCGCGCGGGTGGTGGCCTGACCCGCTTCCGCCGTTCGAGCATGGGCGCCGCCTGGCGGCAGGCATCAATCATCCGTTGTGGATAACCGTCTACGTGCCGGCGGACCAGCCCGCCGGCCTCTACCGCGGGGAGTTGGCCGTCGCGGCGGACGGCTGGCAGGCGGCCGTGCCGATCCGCCTGCGGGTGTGGGACTTCGCCCTGCCGCGGGAGTCGCATCTTCAGACGGCCTTCGGCCTCTCGACCTCCAGAATACGCAGGTATCACAACCTGGAGACCACGGATGAGCTGCGCTCGGTGCTGGACCTCTACTACCGCGACTTCGCGGCGCACAGGATAGCCCCCTACGACCCGGCACCGCTGGACCCCTTCCGCGTCGAGTTCGCCGCCGGAAAGTGGGAAGGAGGCGACTACGACGCCGACGGGCCTCGCTCCGGTGAGCGCTCTTTGAAGGTGGTGGACGCCAGTGCCACCGATTCGACCGCCGCGCACGGGACCGAGTTCATACGAATAGGCCCGCGCCTCAGCTACAACCTCTCGTGGTGGGTCAGGACCCTGGAGGCGGACCAGCCCTACCTCGTTACGCTCAGCCAGTACGACGCGAGTAGGCAGTGGCTGTCCGGTAACAACATGGACTTCCCGCGCACGGGCTCGGGGCGGTGGCAGAAGGAGGAGGTTCAGGTCGGCCCGGACCGGCTCAACGAACGCGCGGGGTTCGTGCGGATTTTCCTGCGGCCGGCGCCGTGGTCGCAGGAGGGCGAGGCCACCGGGACGGCCTGGTTCGACGACATTCGCCTGGCCGCCGCCGGCACTGATGAGAACCTGGTGGCGGAGCCGGGCTTCGAGTTCGATGCGAGCGACCTGGACGTGAGGATTGACTTCACGGGCTTCGACCGGCAGTGCGAGCGCTACCTGGATGAACTGGGGTTCAACTCCCTCATGATCGGCCTTCGCGGGATGCCCGGGGGCACCTTCCACGCCCGCCGCCGGGGCCGCATCGGCGCCTCTGCCCAGGGGAGCCCGGAGTACGAGCAACTCATGGCCGGGCAGGGACGGCAACTGGTCGAGCACCTGCGCCGGAAGGGATGGCTCGAGAGGGCCTACGTCTACTGGTTCGACGAACCCGATCCGAAGGACTACGAGTTCGTCGTCGAAGGCATGGAGATCATCAGGCGCGCCGCGCCCGGCCTCACCCGGATGCTGACCGAACAGCCCGAGGAAGCACTGGCCGGCCACGTGGACCTCTGGTGCCCGGTCGTGAGCGCGGTGAGCCGTGAGGCGATCGCTGAGCGCACCAGGCAGGGGGACCGCTTCTGGTGGTATCTGTGCACCGGCCCCAAGGCCCCCTACATCGGGCTGTTCATTGACCGCCCGGCCGTGGACCTGCGGGTCTGGGCGTGGCTCTCGCGCAAGTGGGGCGTCGGGGGTCACCTGGTCTGGTCAGCCAACTACTGGACGAGCCGCGCCGCATTCCCCCCGCCCGACGCCCAGAACCCCTGGGAGGACCCGATGGGCTATGTGTCGGGCTACAGCTATGGCGCGGGGCAGATCGGCTACTGGGGGAACGGCGACGGGCGCTTCCTCTACCCGCCGAACCGCGACATCGCGAACGACAGGCGCAAGCACCTGACCGGCCCCGTGCCCTCGATCCGCTGGGAGATGCTGCGCGAGGGCGTGGAGGATTACGAGTACTTCCACCTGTTGGACGAGGCCATCGCCGGGGCCGAACGGGAGGGCAAGGGGGCCGCCCTGCTGGATGAGGCAAGGGCCCTTGCCGCCGTGCCCGACGCCGTCATCACGGACGACAGGACCTACGCGAAGGACCCCCAGCCCCTCTACGCGCATCGCCGCCGGGTCGCGGCCATGATCGAGGAATTGTCTTCGGCGCTGAGGCCTTAGCCCGGATTGCTCAC
>JAUVVP010000238.1 GCA_030604585.1 Planctomycetota bacterium
ACGGTGACCGACTCCTGGGCGGCAGGCGCTGCGCCGGCGGCCGCGCTGCTGCGCACCGTCGCGGAGGAGGCGGCACAGGCCGGCTTCGAATGGATGCGGCTGAACTGCCGGCGGGGCGATGCGCTGGCACGGGTGGCGGTGCTGGCCGGAGGGGAGCTGCGCTGGTCCGCCGCCCAGGAGCGCGACTGCACCGAAGACGGCGAAGACGTGGACGCCTTCTACCTGACCGACCTCCGCCTCGCCCTCCAGCAGATGCTGCCGGAGCTGAACGCCCGCTGGCACTCCTTCGGTGGCCCGTCACCCGCGGCCGTCCGGCTGGTCATGGACGAGGAGGAAGCCGCCCTTGAACTCGGCCCGGACGTGTCAGTCGTCGAGGCCGTGCCGGCCGGCTCGCCGCGCGTCGTGTTGCCGCGCAAGGCCATGACGCGGGCCGTCATGGGCTACGCGACGCCGGCCGAGCTGTCGCTGCTCCACGAGGGCTGCGAGATCCCGGCTGCCTGTCGCACTACGATGGACGCCCTGTTCCCCGCGCGCGAGCCGCACCTGATCCATGAGAACATGGCCTTCGCGGCGCCCGAGCAGTTCGGCCTCGTGCCCTGACAAGGGCCGTCGCCCGCCACCAGTTGTCAACCGGAATCGGGCATGTTACGCTGGCGGTACGGCGGAGATAAACGGATGGCTGAGGAGAAACACCGCGCATTCCCCTTGGTTGACAGGTTCCACGGCATCCGCATGGGCCTGGACCTGGCGGACGTGAGCCCGGGTGTCATGACCGTTGTGGAAACGGCCCGGAGGCTCCGGAATGAGCAGAGCTACGGGTACGTCCATGCGCTGTGGTGGTTGTGGCTGGAGGACGGTCGGTCGGCCGTCAGCGTGCCCCCCGGCGCTGGAGATGATGTGCGTCGTGTCATCTCGACCGTGCGAACCAGGGAAGCATTCGAAGACGCGGCGCTTGCGGGGCTGCTGAGGAAGCGGGTTGACACGGCCCTGCGCGCGGCCGGGCTCGAGGACGTCGACCGCGTGATCCACGACCTGGTCTTCGCCTGCAACGCAGCGCTGCTGTGCCGCCATCGCCACGGCGACTGCCGCCGGTTCATCAACGACTCCGTTCCCGCAGCCCAAGGCCTGCGCATGCCGAAGCACTGTTTCCCCGATGGCATCGTCTACGGCGTCGTCGAGGATGACCAAGTGGTCTCGGTGGCCTCTGCCCACCGGACGGGCGTCATGGAGGATAGAGTCGCCGACCTTGGCATCGGCACCGCGCAAGCGTATCGGCGGCGGGGCTACGCACAGACGGCCGTCTCGGGCGTGGTTGAGGAGATCACCGGCAAGAGCGGCGAAGCCCGCTACAGTTGCTCTCCGGACAACGCGGCTTCCATCGCCACGGCGCGCAGCGTCGGCTTCGTCCCCTACGCCGTGAGCCTGACGCTGTCGGCCCCCAGCCCGGAGAAGGAGCGTTGAGCCGGACGCCCGAACTGAGCCTGCTTTCCGGACTCGGCCTCGACCCGGGCGCCGTGACGCCCGGGGCTCCTGGGGGGCGTTGCATCTCGAGCGGAAAAGGGGACAGGCACCATTTCCCGCGGCGAGCATCTCGCGGATGGGGCTGTTTCTGCGGGAAATGTTGCCAGTCCCTCTTTTCCTCGGTTGACCCCGGAGCGAAAACCGGGACTGGCATCTGTTTTCGCGACGTAAGGAGCGAAATACCGTGCCTGTCACGGAGTTTCGCGGCACAACTGCCTTCGGCGAGAACGAGAAGGAGAACGACACGGCGGGGCTGCTGCCGGCACCGCCGCGTCCCGGCAGCAGAAGCTAACTGCCCAGCCGCCGGCCTGTCAAAGTAGCCCGGCAGTCGCGTTCTCCCCCTTGGCAGAGACGACCGGCGGCCGCTATACTCTGCACCCGGACCGCAGGCACTGATGATCGAAAGACGATGCTGTCAAGCTCCCGAGCCGTACAGCGACGAGATCGCGCGCGTCTACGACCTGCTGGTCGAGGGGCGCGAAGACGCGGAGGCCGAGGGGCAAGAGCTGGAGTTCCTGCTGTGGGCGCTCAGGGATGCCTGTCCTCGGCAGGTCAAGGACGTGCTCGATGCCGGCTGCGGGACGGGCCGCCATCTTATCCCGCTGGCGCGGGAGGGGTATCGGGGCGCCGGGCTTGACAACAGCGCCGCTATGATAGAGGAGTGCCGCCGAAAGCTCGATAGCCGCGCCCTCAGCGCAGAGCTGGCCGTGGCCGACACGGGCGGCCTGGACTACGACGCCTGTTTCGACGCGGTCCTCTGCATGAACTCGGCCATCTGCTATCTGCTCGATACGGACGCCATCGTCGGGGCTCTGCGCGGGTTCGTCCGCGCGCTGCGTCCCGGGGGGATGCTGCTGCTGGACAACTGCAACTTCCTGGCGCAGTGGATGACGTTCGGAGAGACCTACTGGAACAAGCGCGAAGGCGAAAGGGCCCGGATCGAGTTCCAGGAGCGCCGCTGGTATGACGACTTCGCCTCCATCTTCCACATCGAGATCGAGGCCACCGTCCACGAGGGCGAGCGCAGCTACGAGCTCCGCAACCGGGATGACCTGCGCGTCATGACCGTCGGCGAGATGACGATGCACCTGAAAGGAGCCGGCTTCACGGCCATCGCCGCCTACCCGAGCTTCGACCTGTCCCACGCGGATGAGCCCTGCGGCGAACGCATGCTCTTCGTGGCGCTGCGGCCCGCCGCCGGCTGAGCCGCTGCGGGCAAACTGCACCCGCACGGTGCCGCCCTCACTGCCACTCGAAGATCACCTTGCCGGTCCTCCCGGTGTCGAAGAGTTCGAGCGCCTCCGGCGCATCTTCGATAGGAAAACGGTGCGTGATCATCTTCGTCAAGGGCACCTGACGCCGGCTGATGAGGTCGGTCAGGCCGCGGTAGATGTGGATCGGCATCACGAAGGAGCCCATCAGGGTCAACTGGCGGCTGATCAACTGGCCGGCGGGAATCTGTAAGGAGTCCTGCCCCCTCCCGACGGACCCCAGGCCGACGAAGGCGGCCTTTCCGCCCAGGCGCAGGCACTCGGCGGCGCCTCGGCGGGCGGCGGGGTTCCCCGAAGTCTCGAAGGCCAAGGGTGCCCCCTCACCACCGGTGAGGTCCCGGACGGCCGCGGCCACGTCGGCCTCATCGGGGTTGATGGCCTCCTCGGCGCCCAGCTCACGGGACAGGGCCCTCCGCTCTGAGACCGGCTCGACGGCGATGACGCGCGCGCCCATGGCCCGGGCTATAAGGAGCCCGCACAGCCCGACCGGGCCCTGCCCGAACACGACGACGGTGTCCTCGCCCGAGACCTGGAGCTTGCGCATGGCGGAGAACACCGTGCCGGCCCCGCAGGCCATGATGGCGCCGTCGGCGAAGCTCAACTCGTCCGGCAGCGGCAGGCAGTTGCGCGCGTCGGTCAGGATGAAGTCGGCGTGCGAGCCGTCAACCGGCCCGCCGTATCCGCGCCGGTCGGGACACCACATGATGTTGCCGCCCAGGCATTGCGTGCAGTGCCCGCAGCCGCGGTAGTGGTATACGGAGACCCGCTCGCCCACGCGCACCGTGCTGACCCCATGGCCGACGGACTCGACAATGCCGCTGGGCTCATGTCCCACTATGCGGTCAACGTCGGGCCGCTCCGCCGCCGTCTGCCGGTAGAGGTGCAGGTCGGTTCCGCAGAGACCCGACGCTTTCATCCTGACCACGACTTCGCCGGGACCGGCCTCCGGCTCGGGGAAGTCCCTCACCTCGGCCTTCCTGTCCCCCCGAAACACAAGTCCCTTCATCGGGCTCCCTCCGCTGATCTGCGACAATCGGCCAGAGTCCACACGAAGCGGGACGCCAATGTCAAGGCGCAAGGCCGCAACGCTTCCTCACAGGTGGCTTTGATCGCCCCGGCCGCGCAGATATAATCGCACTCCGTCCCATCAGCCACTCGGGAGCACCCCTCGCATGACAGCGGGAAAGGGAGAACGCGAGGATGGACATTGACGCCGTTGTGAAGGCCAACATGCAGGCCCTGGGGGAGAACGTCTACCCCGGCCGGGGGATCGTTATCGGCCTGAGCCCGGACGCGCGGCATTACGCGCAGGTCTACTGGATCATGGGCCGCAGCGAGAACAGCCGCAACCGCATCTTCGTCGCCGAGGGCGACCTGGTACGGACCGCGCCCTACGACGAGTCGAAGGTCGAGGACCCGTCGCTGATCATCTACAACTGCGTGCGCAGCGTCGGACGCGCCCACGTCGTCTCCAACGGCGACCAGACGGACACCATCTTCGACGCGGTGCAGGGCGGCGGGACGTTCGAGGACGCGCTCTTCAGCCGCACCTTCGAGCCGGACGGGCCAAACTACACGGCGCGCATCAGCGGCATCGTTGACCAGGACGACGGGGTCCATGCCTACAAGCTGGCCATCGTCAAGTCCATCGGCAACAGCCCCGAGTACTGCGTCCGGCACTTCTTCAACTATGAGACGGCCATCCCCGGCGTCGGCCACTGCGTGAGCACCTACGCCGCCGACGGCAGCCCCCTGCCCTGCTTCGAGGGCGAGCCCTACGCAGTCGAACTCCTCGACGACATTGACGCCGTGGCGCAGCTCTACTGGAACACGCTCAACGAGGACAACAGGATATCGCTGCTGGTCAAGTTCATAGACGCCCGGACCAGCGTCGCCGAGGTAAGGATCATCAACAAGCATAGCGCGGAATAGACCCCGGCGGGCTCGCTTCCTGAGACGTGCCAACAAGACGGCTTCACCGCAGAGCTCGCGGAGCAAAA
>JAUVVP010000484.1 GCA_030604585.1 Planctomycetota bacterium
CCGCGCGTGGCCGGGGCGCATTGCCGTAGCGCTCCCTGCCCGAGCCGAGGTCACGGGCGTCTACGTCAACGGCGAGCGCATCGCCCGGCCGGGCATCAGGCGGGTCGGCTCGGTCAAGGAAGTGGAACTCGAACTGGGCGCACTCGGTGAAGGGCAGGAGGCGGAGGTCCGGGTAACCTACGAGCCGCTGTCCGGCGCGCGCAACGTCGAGACCGTCATCCACCTGCCGTGGAACACGCTGCGCGCCGCGGCCGAGTCGCCCGCCCGGCTGGCCGAGCATCTCGAATCCCTCAACGCGACGGTGTGTCAGCCGCTGCTGCGGGGCAGCTACGGGCCGGCATGGTACAGGGGCATGCCCGGCGACAGGCCCGACGATCTGGTCGTGACGCAGTACGAGGGCGACTTCCTGGCTGACCTCATCCGCGAGTGCCGTGCAAGGGGGATCAAGGTGATCGGCGGCATCTACTTCGACCACCTCAACCCCGTGCGCGAGCATCCGGACGCCGTGCGCGTGGACAGGCAGGGCGAGCCCGTGAAGGACCGCTACGGGCGCCTCCAGGCATGTTTCAGCAATCCCAAAGGGCAGGAGTATAACCTCGCCACCGTCAGGCACCTTCTGGAGAACTATGACGTGGACGGCATCATCCTGGACGACAACTTCGAGCTGGACAAGAACGAATGCTACTGCCGGTACTGCAAGGATTCGTTCCGGGATTACTGCGAGGCCCGGGGGATAGGCTACGAGGACCCGGCCGAAGCGTCCGGCGCCGCCCTGCGTTGGCACTGGCGCGAGCACCGGCGCGAGGCGACCCGCGCCCTGGCTGCGAAGGTGCGCCGCATAGCCGACGAGCATGGAGTTCCGGCGGGCGGATGGGTCGGCGTGGGCATGAACGATGCGCACCTGGGCGAGGCATACGATTTCCTTGGCGGTATGGTCTACGAAACGCCGCCGCGGGCGGCCCGCGGGCCGCTCTCGGTGCTGGGGGACACCGGCTTCATCTGCCTGCTGTGGGCTCCCGACACTGACCCGGAGATGATGGTCCGTGAGGCGCGGGAGGCGGTTCACGCCGGCTGTGCCGCCGTGGGCTTCTGGATGCGCGGCCAGGACGGCGGCTACGAGATGGACGCCCGGAGGTCCGAGGCGATACGGCGGGCCCTCGGAAGCGTGGAAGAAGAGTGGCTGCGCTTCTACGGGGGCCGCATCCTGACGGGCGACGGCCGGTTCGCCGTGGTTGGCGGAGCGGCCGGCCGCCGCGAGCTGCGCTTGAGGATAAGGAACATGGGTCAAGGGGTCAGCCGCAGAGTCCACGGCGGGCTGGACGTGTCGGCCCTCAGCACGAGTCCGTGAGCGGCCCGAGTACTCGGGGCGTCCATGGGCATTGTGGTTGCGCGGGAAGGGCGTTTCGGGCACAATGATCGGCGGAACACCCAGCCGTGTCATTCTGCGGCAGGAGGGGTTGGACGTGGACGAACTGGTATTCCAGGTAACCCAGGAGTCGGACGGCGGCTACACGGCCGAGTGCCTGAGCGAGGACATCTTCACTCAGGCTGATACCTGGGAGGAGCTTCGGCAGAACGCGATGGAGGCGGTCAGAGCCTACTACTTTGATTCCACGCCGCCGGAGCGCATTCGGCTGCACCTGGTTCGCGATGAAGTGGTGAGCTCCAAGTGAAGCTCCCCCGCGACGCATCGGGGCGGCAGGTCATTGCCGCCCTGGAACGGTCGTTCGGCTACCGCGTGGTGCATCGGGAAGGTAGCCATGTAGTTCTGCAGACCGACTCTCCCCGGCGCCACCGGCTGTCTGTGCCAGACCACAAGGCGCTGAGCATCGGCACGCTAAACGCAATCCTCCGAGCTGTAGCAAGGGCGCAGGGCGTCGGCAAGCAGGAAGTCGCTGATAGGCTGCTGGGTTAGCACCGCCCTGGCGGCGGGCATCGGCCAGAGTAACCGGCGTGCGCCGCACGCCACCGTCCTCGCGGACCACCCCACGTGCCCCACCCGCTATACCTGGCAGTTCGGCCCCGCCGAGACTGCCGGGCCACCCCGGATAGGTGGCGCTGACCTCAGCGGCCTTCGTGAGTTACGATGCAGAGAGGACTTTCGAATTGTAGCTCTGACCGAGTTCACCGGCGCTAACGGGCCGGGCGGCCGGCCTGTTCTTTCAGTGCCGACAGGAACCTTCGGCTGAGCTGCTCCGCCTCGGCGTCCACGGCGTCGTCGACGTCGCCGACATTGACGACTATCCCCTCCACCAGCTTGCCGCGCAGGTGCTCCATCATCCAGGTGAGGCACTGGAGGCAGTTCGGGCCGCTCTCGCCGCGCTCCATGACGGTGACGAAACCGGCCAGCGCCTTCTCGCGCAGCCGGCCCTTGCGGTGCTCGTAGATGCGGATCAGGTGCTCGTCGAAGATCCTCTTGATGGGCCAGGCGACGTTGCTGAACCAGGTGGGCGTGCCGAAGATGATGCCGTCGTATTCGAGGAACTCCTTGGGGCCCTGCACGTCGGTGGCCTTGCGCATGTCCACGCGGCATCCGGCTGCCTCCAGTCGGTCGCGTATGCGTTCGGCCACGGCCCGAACGTTGATCCGCCCCGTGGTGGGCTGTGTCAGGGCATCCAC
>JAUVVP010000326.1 GCA_030604585.1 Planctomycetota bacterium
CCGGGGGCAACTTCATCGAGACGGCCATCGCCTACGGCGACGGCGATTCGGAGCGCAAGATAGGGCGCGTAATGAAGGAACGCCGGGACGAGTGCTTCCTCAGCACGAAGGTCTACTTCCGGGACCGCAAGAACGCCGCCCAGAGCATTGACCGCAGCCTCCGCCACCTGAACACCGACCACGTGGACAACCTGTTCATGCACGCCGTGAGCACGGAGGAGGACCTGGAGCGGGTCATGTCCGACGACGGCGCCCTGCGGGCCGCCGAGGACGCTCGCGCTGCTGGCAAGGTGCGCTTCATCTCCGTCACCAGCCACCTGCCCGAAGTGCTGCTCATGGCGGTCCAGTCCTACCCATTCGATGCCGTCATGGAGTACATGAACTACTACGACTACTTCAACTTCCCCATCATCTGCGACGAGATAATCCCCGCGTGCGTTGAACGCGGCATAGGCATCATCTGCATGAAGCCCCTGGCGGACGGGCTTCTCTATCGGCCGGAATCCGCCGCCAACGCCTTCCGTTGGGTCTGGAGCATGGAGGAGGTCACCTCCGCCGCCGCCGGCAACAACACGATGTATCAACTGGCCTCCAACCTGGCCCTGGCCAAGGATCACAAGCCCATGACCGCGCGCGAGAAGCAGAACTTGTACCTGAGCGCGCCGGAGCTGGCCAACTACGTCTGCCGCCGATGCCGGAGGTGCATGCCCAACAAGGCCGGCCTCGACATCCCGGAGATACACCGGCTGGAGGGCTACTTCGACCGGCAGATGATGCCCGGTCCCGTCATGACGCTGCCTGATGAGGACCTGCGCGAGGGCCTGAACAACTGGTTCGACAACCGCGCCCATTCCCGGGCGGCCTACGCCGCGCTCGACAGGAAGGTCACGGCTGACACCGATTGCTCGGACGTAGAGGCGCGGTGCCCGTACGAGCTGCCCATCACGGCCAAACTGAAGTGGATCGCGCAGAAGCTCGGCACCTGACGGCCGAGAGTTCGCCCGGCCTCCCTGTAGCGGAACGTTCAGATGAAGCTTCCTGATTGCCCGTTCTACCTGTTCGGCATGGGGCATAGGCGGAAGCTCCTTTACAGGGCCGGCCTGCTGTCCGACGCGCTGACGGGCGAGCTTCTCCGCCGATGGGACGTGACCGCCGAGAACATCGTGCCTTCCGAGTACACCGTCGAGCTTGTGACGGCCGGCGGACAGCGCATCGTCCTATCCGAAGACGAAGCCGGCGTCTGGGTTGACGAAGGGGACGCGAGATGCTGCGCTGCGGAGGGCGCGCTCAAGCTTCCCCGCTTCGAAGGCCACCAGCAGGCGGCGCTGCTGCGCACCCTCCACCACGAGGTGCTCATCAACGTGGTGGACGGAAGGCCCGTGCCCAACCTGTTCGTCTACACCAAACCGTGGCGTCGCGACGCCGCCATGGCGTGCATGGTCCTGCAGAGGACGGGCAACTTACGGGTGGTCGAGGACTGGATCATGGGGCTCAGCGAGCCGTTCGACCGCAACAACAGCGGCTACTGCGAGCCGGACAATCTCGGCCAGAACCTCTACATGGTCTCCCTCGTGGCAGATGCGTCGCACCCCCTTGTCCATGCCGTGCTGAGCGCCGCTGAGCCCTTCCAGCGGGACCGCCACGTGGTGGGCCTGACGGACTTTGCGGAGCATCCCGTCTTTCAGACGAAGTGGCTCAAATACGGCCTGAGCCGCCTGGGTCTGGAAGACGGCTACGAGATACCGGAGGTCTACGACCAGTACTCGGCGCTGTTCTGGATGGACTACCGCGACGCACACGCGGAAGGACCTCCCTTCGACAAGAGCGCCAAGACCCTCTACCCCTACCTGGGCTGGGCTGAGGCACACTTCCACGGCTGGCAGGCGGACCTGACGTTCGCCCAACGCAGGTATCCGATCACGTGGGAAGCCGAGGCCAGCCAGGCCAACTACGCGGCGATGGCGCGCGTCCATCCCGACTACGTGGAGCGCAGGCTCTGCGCACCCCATTCCTGGCACGCGGCGGAGATGTTCCTCTACTTGGTGGACGAGGGCACACGGGCGGCGTAGCCCGATCAGGCCCCGGCGGCGAGACACACCGAGCTATTTCGATTGACACAAACAGAACGGGAAGGATACGATGCGGCGGTTGTGATGGCGGAGTCGGCCCCGCCTCGGCCGTGGGAACCATCCTGCGGGCCCTTCTCAGGGGACCGCGGAGAGCCCATCGAAGTCCTGCGGCCGGACCTTCACGCAGCAAACGGAGACATCGGAGGAGAAGCCGGAATGCTTGACACGGTATTGCAGTTGGTGCCCTGGCTGGGCGTGTTGGGACTGGGCGTCGCCGTGGTGACCTACTTCATGGTGCTCAGACACTCGCCGGGCAACGAGAAGATGCAGGACATCTCGAACAAGGTCTACGTCGGCGCCATGGTGTTCCTGAAGCGCGAGTACAGCATCATAGCCATCTTCATGGGCGTGGTGTTTGTCGCGCTGCTGGTCTCGCCTGGGCTGGGTTTGTGGACGGCGCTGGCATACCTGTGCGGGGCCGTGGCTTCGATGTTCGCCGGCTGGCTCGGGATGAAGGCCGCCACGCGATGCGGCACGCGCGCCTGCCAGGGGGCCATTGACGGCGGCACTCCCGCCGCCCTGGCCATTGCTTTCCAGGGCGGCTCGGTGATGGGAATCGCCGTGGCCTCATTGGGCGTCATCGGGCTCGGCTTCTGGTTCCTCGCCCTCAAGGCCAACATGAACGCGCCTGCGATCCTGAGCGGCTTCGCCATGGGCGCATCGAGCATCGCCCTGTTCGCGCGCGTCGGCGGGGGCATCTACACCAACAGCGCCGACGTCGGCGCCGACCTGGTCGGCAAGGTCGAGGCCGGCATCCCGGAGGATGACCCCAGAAACCCCGGCGTCATAGCGGACAACGTGGGCGACAACGTCGGCGACACGGCCGGCATGGGCGCCGACCTGTTCGAGTCCTACGTCGGCTCCGTCGTCGCCGCCCTGGCCATCGGCGCAACAACGGCCCATCCCATGACTTACATGTCGCTGCCGATAGTGCTCATCGCCGGCGGCCTGGCCGCTTCGCTGGCGGGCATCTTCGCCATGAGCGTCCTGAAGCGCACCAGCCCCCAGTCGGCCCTGCGCAACGCCACCTACCTGAGCGGCATCCTGTTCGTTATCGGCGCCTACATCGTCACGCGCAGGCTCGACATCCCGCACACGTTCTGGGCCGTGCTGGCCGGCATGATCTGCGGCGTCCTCATCGGCCTGGAGAGCGAGTACTTCACCTCCGGCCGGCCGATCAAGAGGATTGCCGCCGCGGCGCAAACAGGCGCTGCCCCCACGATCATCATGGGCCTGGCGATTGGCTTCAAGAGCACCGTGCTGCCCGTCATCACACTGGCCATCGCCATCGCCGTGGCATTCGGGGTGGCGGGCCTCTATGGCATAGCGATAGCGGCCGTCGGCATGCTCTCCACCATCGGCATAGTCATGTCCACGGACTCGTATGGGCCGATTGCCGACAACGCGGGTGGCATTGCCGAGATGAGCGGAGCGGGCCCGGAGATCCGCAAGATCACTGACAAGCTGGACGCACTGGGCAATACGACGGCCGCCATCGGCAAGGGCTTCGCCATCGGCTCCGCGGCCTTGACGGCGCTGGCGTTGTTCTCGGCCTACCAGAAGGCCGTCGGCCTGGAAGCCATCAACCTAGCGGAAGCCGATGTCGTCATCGGCCTGCTGCTGGGCGCGATGATGCCCTTCCTGATGGCCGCTCTCACCATGGAGGCCGTCGGGCGCACCGCCAGCCGCATGGTGGAGGAGATCCGGCGCCAGTTCCGCGAGATAACGGGCCTGTTGGAAG
>JAUVVP010000319.1 GCA_030604585.1 Planctomycetota bacterium
AGTACGAGGAGACGCTGGCACGGCTCAAGGCCGAGGAAGACCGGAAAGGCGCCGACATCGGCCTTCAGATGCGCGAGGGCCTGCGGAAGCTCCACGCCGAGGCCGAGCGCCTGCACCAGGAGCTGCGCTACAGCCACAAGTCCGCGGCCAGACGCGTACGCGCCGTGCGCGACGGCCTGGCCGATTGCCTGGGCAAGGTGTCGTCGCTGCTCAAAGGACACCGCCTGGAGCGCCCGCTCCAGCCCGGGGACGAGGTTTACGTCATCAAGCTCCACAAATGGGGCACGGTGGAACGGGTGGGCCGCTCCGGCCAGAGGGCCAACGTGCGCGTCGGCGACGCCGAGATCGAGGTGGACGTCGGAGAGCTACAGCCCTGGGGCGAGGGACTGTGAAGCAGTTATGAATGATGAATGATGAATGAACGGAAACTCAACGGAACTGTAAGCCGGCTACGCAGAGCGCTGATTCATGACTCATCATTCATCATTGCTTCCGCCTTTCGGCCGCGGAGCATGACGTAGAAGAGCGGTATGACCAGCAGCGAAAGGAAGGCCGCCGCCAGCACGCCTCCCATCTCGACCACGGCGAGCGGCCGGAAGACGTGCCCTCCGAAGCCGCGTCCGAGCGAGAGCGGGATCAGGGCCACGACGGTGGTGAGATTGGCCATGAGGATCATCCGGTAGCGCACTCCGCAGGCCTCCTTGATGACGTCCACGGCCGAGCGGCCGGGCGCCTCGTGACGCATGGCGTAATCAATGACAATGATGGCGTTGTTGACGACCATGCCTATCAGGATCACAAAGGCCATCAAGGAGAACAGGTTGAGCGTGACGCCGCCGATGAGCATGGCCAGCGCCACGCCGATGAGGCAGATGGGCAGGGCCATGCATATGACAAAGGCAAAGGCGAAGGATTCGATGATGCCGGCCACGCACAGGAAGGTCAGCACGGCGGCGATGGCCATGGCCTTGAAGAGCTCCCGGAAGTTCTTCTGCATGAACTCGGCCTCCCCGCCGTAGGTGATCCTGACGCCCCGGGGAAGCACGAGGTCGGAGTCTATGCGCTTCCGAACGTCCGCCAGCACGTCGCCGAGCGGACGTTCATAGGTCAGCGATGAGGTAACGGTTATGAGGCGCTGTCTGTCCTTGCGGCTGATGACCGTGGGCCCGGTTCCCTCGCGCACCTCGGCCACCTGGCCGATGGAGATCATCTGTCCGGAGGCCGGTGAGCTGATGAACATGGCCCCCACGTCCTGGGCCCAGTCTCTGTCCACCTCGCGCAGCTTGACCCTGACGTCGTAGGTCTCATCCCTGTCGCTGAACTCGGTGGCCTCGCGGCCTTCCACGTAGGCGCGCACCTCATTACCTATGAGCAGTTGCGTGGTGAGGTAGCGGTTGACGGCATCGCGGCGCGGCGTGATCCGGATTTCGGGCTGGCCGGCCTGCCATGATTTGTTCACTCCTGCCGTGCCGGGCACGCCGGCAACGATCTCCATGACCTGGAGGGCCGTGCGCTGGAGGTCTTCCAGGTCGTCGCCGGTGATCTCAAGCGCAACGGGCGCCTGGCCGTGGCGCTGGCCCTTCTCCACGCTGATCCTGGCGGAGGGGATGTCGGCCAGCATCGGCCGCAGTTCGTTCATCAGCTCGTCCACGCTCACCGGCCTCTCGGCACTGTCAACCACGGTGACGGAGACCTCCCCCAGGTTCACGCCCGAGTGAACGCCGCCGACCGGGACGGAGACCGAGCCGACCTTGGTGTCGTACTTCTCGAGGTAGTTCTCCAGGCACGGGGCCGTCTCGACCATGCCCTCGATGCGGCGGATCACCTGGTCGGTCACGTGCAGTGGGGTGCCGACCGGCATCTGCACGACGATGCGGAACTGGCCCTCGTCCGCCGATGGCATTAACTCAAAGCTGTTGACGTATCGCATCACCCCCCGGGCCGCTGCAACTACGAGGGCCGTCCCGAGCTGGGCGGCCCAGCGCCACTCCAGACACCAGCCCAGCAGATCGAGGTAGACACCCTTTCCCCGCTCAAAGACCTTCTGCCACAGCTTTGAGACCATTCCGAAGGTCAGGTCCCGCGCGCGGGCAACAAGGCCCTCGGCCTTGCCGTCGCCTCGCATCAGGAAGGCGCACATCATCGGCGTCAGCGTCAGAGAGGCCACCAGGGACGCGGTGGTGGCATAGACGACGGTCAGCCCGAGTTCCTTGAAGAACTCGCCGATCATCTCCCCCATGAAGGCCAGCGGCAGGAAAACCACCAGGTTCGTGGCCGTGGAGCTGAAGATCGCCAGTGCGATGTCCTTGGTGCCGGCGACGGCTGCGCTGAAGGGCTCCAGGCCCTGGTCCCGGAAACGGTGCACGTTCTCGACGATGAGGATGGAGTTGTTGACCAGCACGCCGATGACCAGAGCCATCCCCGTCAGGGACATCATGTTAAGCGTGAACCCCGAGACCATCAATCCCAGGCACGAAACGATGACGGCCGCGGGGATGACGACGGCCGCTATCACCGTCGCCCGCCACGAGCTGAGGAAAAGGTAGAGCACGACGGCGGTCAGGAGGATGCCGATGCCCATGTTGCTCTTGACGTTGTCCAGGGCGCCCCTGACGAAGACGGAGTCGTCGCGGGCCACTTCCAGCGTGGCGTCGCCCGGCAGCAGGCCGGCCAGCTCGGGCATCAGCGCCCGCACGCCGTCCGCTACGGCAACCTCGTTGGCGTCAGTCTGGGACTGCACCTCCAGCAGGATGGTCTCCCTGCCCTGGAAGCGCGACCTGGTCCGCGGCTCCGCGTAGGTATCCACCACCTCACCCAGGTCGCCGACGGTGAGAATGCTGCCGCCGCCTGTGGGGACCCTGACGTCCCGAATCTGGTCAACTCGCTCGAAGCGGCCGGTCGCCCTGATGACGTATTCCTTGCCCGCCTGGGTGATGTGGCCCGCCGGCACGTCCACGTTGGCGGTGCGCAGGGCAAGGGCGACGGCCGTTATCGGGACGCGGTACTTGCGCAGCTTGCGTGCGTCGAGCAGGACGTGAATCTCGCGCTCCTGGCCGCCGGTCAGGTTAACGTCCGCCACGCCCGGCACCTGGGAGATGATGGCCTTCAGGTCCTCGTCGGCCACGCGGTAGAGCTCGTTGATGTGCTGCGGACCGGACAGGGCGAGGATAATGATGGGCATCTGGGTGAAGGAGAACTTGAATATGAAGGGGTCCTCGGCGTCCTCGGGCAGGACCCCTTTGACCTGGTCCAGCCGGTCGCGGATGTCCATGCTCTTGATGTCTATGTCCTCTTCGAGGGCGAACTCGATGGTCACCGTCGAAGAGCCCCTCTGGGAGGTGGAGGTCACCTTCTCGATGCCGGGTATCGTGCTCACCGCGTCCTCTATGGGCTTGGTGATGTCGCGCTCGATCTCCGCGGGACTGCCTCCCGGGAAGGGGGTTATCACCATGGCCGTGGGGAACTCGACCGCCGGAAAGCGGCGCAGGTTGAGCGTGGCGTAGGAGATCGCCCCCATCAGCACGGCGATCAGCACCAGCACGGTCGTCATTACGCGGCGCCGGATGAATGCTTCGAGCAGCCCCATTTCAGTCACCGCCCTCCACGATCTTCACCATCGTGCCGTCGCGCATGTCGTCGCGTGGGTTGATCACCACCAGGCTCTCCTCAGTCACCTCGGGCTGAAGAAGCTGGACGTGCTCTGCCTCCCGCAGACCCAGGGACACGGTCAGCTTGCGGGCCTTCTTGACCTGCCGCTCCTCTTGAGGCAGCTCAGCGGACCACCCGGCCCCTTGCGCCGCCTCCTGGTCCCCTCGGGCCATCAGCTTGCTCAGACCGGCCCGGGCGCGCCCGAACCCGCGCTTGATGCGCACTCCGAACCCTTCGGCCACGTCGGGTTCGGGCAAGATGGGGAACAGCTTGGTCGCGGC
>JAUVVP010000005.1 GCA_030604585.1 Planctomycetota bacterium
CCCCAAGGAGCGCGCCGAACACATCATGCTGGTGGACCTGGGACGCAACGACGTGGGGCGCGTCGCCAAATACAACACGGTCAAGCTGGACGAGGTGATGATCATCGAGAAGTACTCGCACGTGATGCACATCGTCTCGAACGTCAGCGGCGAGTTGCGCGACGACATGGATGCTCTGGACGCCCTGGAGGCCTGCCTGCCGGCCGGCACGCTGAGCGGCGCACCGAAGGTGCGCGCCATGGAGATCATTGACGAACTCGAGCCCACCAAGCGCGGCCCCTATGGCGGTGCGGTCGGATACTTCGATTTCAGCGGCAACATGGACACCTGCATCACGATCCGCACGATCGTGCTGGACGGGCGGACGGCCTACGTGCAGGCCGGCGGCGGGATAGTCGCCGACTCGGTGCCCGAACGGGAATACGAGGAGACGCTCAACAAGGCCAGGGCACTGCTGCGCGCCCTCCAGGTGGCCGAACTGATGAAGCAGTAGCGGTGCGCCTCAGAGCAGTAGACGGGCCTTGTCGTCGGAGAGCAGCAGCCGGCGTCCTGCCGCGTCCTGGAAGATCAGCTCTCCGGTGCTGCGAATGCCGGCCACCGTGCCCGTCAGGACGTGTCCCTGGACGCGGGCCCGCACCTGCCGCCCCACCAGACAACTGCGCCGCCGCCACCGGGCAAGGATGTGCTCGTGCTGTCCCCTGGCGAGGCGGCGGTACCAGGAGTTCAGTTCCTGGAGCAGCGCGCGGCAGAGCGTGTTCCGGTCGAACTCCCGCCCCCGTTCGATCCTCATCGAGGTCGGCTTCGGCACGGCGTCCTGCGGGAGCTCGCCGGCGGACTGGTTGACGTTCAGTCCGATGCCGAGCAGGTGGGCCGGCGCGGCGTCGCCTCTGGCCACCCGCTCCACCAGCACCCCACCGAGTTTCCTGACCTGGAGGGCGCCGGGCCCCTCGCGGGTGACGACTACGTCGTTGGGCCACTTGATTTGCGCGGGAACGCCGGCCCTGCACACCGCCTCGACGGCGGCCACCGCCCCCATGATCGCCACCAGCTTCTGCTCTGCGGCCGGGAGCCCGATCTTAAGCACGACGCCGAGCAACAGCCCGCAGCCGGGCGGGCAGTCCCAGGAGCCCGTGCGCCCGCGTCCGGCGCTCTGATGCTCCGCCAGCACGACGTAGCCATCGTCCACCCCGGCGCGGAGTCGTTCGCGCGCGACGTCCATGGTCGAGGAGACGCTTTGCAGCACCTCGCCCAGCGCGCCGACAACGGCGGCCGTCTCCTGTGCTCCGAATATCGCTTCCGCCCGCAGCGGCTTCATCGGTGGAGTTCCCGCCTAACTGATGAACCGGTCCAGAATGCCGTGGCAGACCACCCAGAGCGCGGCCGCGGCGTAGAGTGCGGCGCCCAGGTCGTCCAGCATGACCCCCCACGCGCCGGGCAGCCCCTCAAGCCTCCGTATCGGGAACGGCTTCGCGATGTCGAAGGCCCGGAATGCGAAGAAGGCCACAGCGGCGGTCTCCAGCGGGGCGCGCCACCAGAAGATGAGGCAGGTGAGCCACAGGCCGGCGATCTCGTCCAGCACGAACTGCCGGGGGTCTTTCTCACCATACGCGTCCTGCGCGCGCGCGCATACGGCCATGCCGACGGCCACGACGAACAAGAAGATGCCAGCCAGCACCGCGGCCGGATGCGGGACGGAGAGCCGATGAAGCAGCCAATAGACGAGGGCCGCCCCCGCCGAGGCCCACGTGCCGGGCGCTACGGGCAGATAGCCCAGGCCCAGCCCGGACGAGACCACCTTCACTGCCAGGCCCCTATGCGCCATCCCAATCCCCGGACAGGACCTCGGCTATGGAGTCGTAGCCCGCCGCCCCGACGATCTCCACCTGGGCGAACTCCCCGACCTCCGGCACGCGCTCGCCGCCGACGTAGACAAGCGGGTCAACGTCCGGCGCCTCGTGAGGGCTCCTGGCGGGGCGGAGGCCGTCGTCCGTGGGTCGCCCCTCTTCCATCAGGACAACGGTCCTCTGGCCGACCCGGGCCGCGGCAAGCTCGAAGGCTATATCTTGCTGGAGGGACATCAGTTGCGCACATCTTTGCTGCCGCACCCGGAGGGGCACCTGGGCGGGCAGCTTGGCCGCCGCCGTCCCTTCTTCCTGAGAGTATGCGAAGCACCCCACGCGGTCAAAGCGCGCGTCGCGCACGAACTGCAACAGCTCTTCGAACTCCCGTTCCGTCTCGCCCGGGAAGCCGGTCATCAGCGTCGTGCGCAGCGTCAGGCCCGGAATGCGGTCCCTGAGGTCGGCGATAAGGCGCTCGACGTCACGCCGCGTTACCTTGCGGCCCATTGCCTCCAGGATGCGGTCGTTGATGTGCTGAAGCGGCAGGTCCAGGTAAGGACAGACCTTTTCCTCGCCGGCCAGGACCTCGATCAACTCGTCGTAGACGTGCGCCGGGTGGACGTAGAGCAGACGGACCCACTCCAGCCCGTCTATGCGGCACAGCTCTCGCAGCAGGGCGTGAAGCCGCGGCCCCCCTTCGAGGTCCACCCCATAGCTGGCCGTATCCTGCCCGATGACGTTCAGCTCCTTGACGCCCTGCCCTGCCAGGTAGCGGGCCCCTTCGATGACCTCCGCATGAGGCCGGCTGCGAAGCGGGCCGCGTATGAACGGGATGGCGCAGTAAGCGCACCGGTTGTCGCAGCCGCGCGCGATGCGCAGGTAACTCCACGCCCCGGGCGTCAACCTGATGCTGCGCAGCATCAGCGCGGAGGGCAGCGGCTCGACGGGGCAACCCAATGCCCTCAGGGCGAGCGTGGCCGTTGCTTCAGGGTCAATGCCGAGGATGTCATCCGCCTCGGGCAGGAGTCCCCTCAGTTCCTCGCCGTAGCGCTCGGAGAGGCACCCGGTCACGATGAGCCGGCGCAGCGTCCCCTCGGACTTGCGGGCGCTGACGTCGAGTATCAGCTCGATGGCCTCCTCTTTGGCCGGCTCGATGAAGCCGCACGTGTTGATGATGGCGACCTCGGCGCCTTCCAGCTCGTGGGTGACCTCGACGCCGCGACTGGCCAGTAGGGAGGCGATCTGTTCGGAGTCCACCAGGTTCTTGGCGCAGCCCAGCGTCAGCAGGGCTACTTTCGCGTGAGGCTCGGGCTGGTGTTTCGGCATGGGTCAGGAACGTTCGTGAGGACGCGCGGCTCTATGCCTTGGCGTGGGCACTGTCCCATTGTTCCAGGGTCATCAGGACCCGACGGGCCTGGCTGCCCGACCAGGGGCCGACGATCCCCGCCTCGGCCATCATATCAATCAGCCGTGCCGCACGCGAGTACCCGACGCTCAGACGCCGCTGAAGCAGGGAGACCGAGCCCCGCTGGGTCTCCACGACAACGCGCACGGCTTCGTCATACAGCTCGTCAGAGGGCGCCCCGACCTCTTGCTGGGCGTGGTATTCGCGCAGCTCGGCCCTGAACTGCGGCCCGCCCTGCGACTCGAGGAAGTCAACCACCCGAGATATCTCCTCCTCGGAGATGAAGGCGCCCTGCGCCCGAACGAGCCGCGACGTGCCCGGCGGCAGCAGCAGCATGTCCCCGCGTCCCAGCAGCAGCTCCGCCCCGTTCCTGTCCAGAATGGTGCGCGAGTCCACCTTCGAGGAGACCTGGAAGGCGATGCGCGCCGGTAGGTTGGACTTTATCAGCCCGGTGATCACGTCCACCGACGGCCTCTGCGTAGCGCATATCAGGTGGATGCCCACCGCCCGGGCCTTCTGGGACAGGCGGATGATGCTGCTCTCCACTTCCTTGGCCGCCACCATCATCAGCTCGCCGAACTCGTCCACAATGATGACGATGTGCGACATGCGGAAAGGCACGTCGTCAATGACCGCGTCCCCCTCGGGGTTCAGGCGCCTGACGATCTCCTCCTCCCCCAGCGCGTTATAGCTCTTCAGATCGCGCAAGCCAACCCGCGAGAGGATCGAATAGCGCTCGTCCATCTTCTTGCAAGCCCACTTGAGCACCGAGGCGGCCTTCTTCATGTCGCTCAGCACGGGGCACATCAGGTGCGGCAATCGAGCATACTGGCTGAACTCCACGGACTTCGGATCCACCAGCAGGAGTTGGAGCTCATCGGGGGTCCGCGTCATCAGGATACTGCTGATCATGGCGTTTATGGCCACGGACTTGCCCGAGCCGGTAGCCCCGGCCACCAGCAGATGCGGGCAGGCGGCCAGGTCAAGCAGCAGCGGGCTGCCGGCGGTGTCCTTCCCCAGAAACAGCGGGATGGCCATCTTCGCCGCCTTCTTGCCGACCTCTTCCATCAGCTCCCGGACGCCGACCAGCTCGCGCTGCGTGTTGGGGACCTCTATGCCCACGGTGTTCTTGCCGGGCAACGGCGCGACGATCCGCACGTTCGGCGCCTTGAGCGCGATGGCCAGGTCGTCGGCCAGGGATTCAACCTTGGAAACCTTAGTGCCGGGGGAGAGCGACAGCTCGTACATGGTGATCACCGGCCCCCGCCTGACGCGCACCACCCGCGCCTCCACCTTGAACTCCGCCAGCGTGCGCTCCAGCACGCGGCCCTTCTCCCTTATCTCGCTTTCGTCCTCCTCGCCGGGCGGAGAGGCGAACTCATTGAGCAGGCCCGGCGGCGGCAGCCGGTACTCGGCCCCGTCCTCGCGATCGAGACCCTCGAACAGTTCGGCAAGCTCCTCATCGTCCGACGCATCCTTGGCGATCCGCGTGTAGCGAGTGACCACCTCGGGCTCGGTCGGTTCGGGCTCGGCAGGCGCGACTTCCTCCTCAACCCGGGCCGCCTCCGCGACGGCCCGGCCCTCAGGCTCAACATCTGCCAGCGCAAACTCGCGGACGGCCGGCTCCGGCTGCGGCCCTGCCAGCAGCGCGTCGGCGGACGGTGCCCGCTCGCGACCCGCCGGCATCCCCCTGAAGAGAAAGCGTTTCCCCAGCCCGGCAAGCTTCCCGTATAGGGCGGCCAGCTCCGCCCCGGCCAGCAGGAAAACGCCGACGCAGGACGAGAAGAGGAACAGGATGAGGGTCCCGGTCGAGCCCACCGCCCGGTAAAGCGTACCGGCAAGCAGGATGCCGCAGACGCCGGCGCCGACCCCAGGCGCCGCCCGGTAGGAGCCCGCACTGCTGCCCGGGGCCGCGTTCAGAACGGCCAGCCCCAGAACCGTGGCAGCAACGATCAGCGCCAGACCGACCCCCCTGATGACCAGTCCGCCAACCTTGACCCTGACGGCCAGCAGCACGCCCATGAGGGCAACCAGCCCCGCCAGCGGGTAAGCCGTCCAGCCCACCAGGGCCAGCGCGTAGGCCGAGGCGTGAGCGCCGGCGATGCCGCAAGCATTGGCCCTGAACTGCTCCGTGGTGAAGTCGGGAAACGGCCCTTCGTGCGGGTCGTGGGTCAGGAGGCTCGTCAACAGGAACGCGCCCAGCGCTACCAGCACCAGGCCCACGACGAACCGAATGCGTGCTCTTGCTTCCATTGCGACTCGACTTCCGGTGACACACTGTCCCCTTGTTCACCCGGTATTGTAGTCAAAGCCGCCGGCGGAAAGCAAAAACGGGTGCCCGCCGGCCCGCCCGGCAGGCCGCCCGCTGCGCGACCGGAACCGCCGGGAGGCCCTAAGTTGGGCGCGGTAAAGCGCTTGGCGCTTGACAACGCGCCCCGTTCATGGTAAGAAACGCGACATTCTGTGCGTGCAGAAGCCCACGGAGTAGCATCAGAAAACGGGAGCAGAAGATGGCCGAAATCCAGGCCAAAGAAGTGGAACTCATGACAGTGATGAGCCTGTCGTTCACGGGCCCGTACGAGCAGACCCGCGAGAAGCTGGAGGGCCTGATGTCCTGGCTGCTGCGGATCGGGCATCCGTACAGCGCCCCTCCGATGGGCCTGTACTATGACGATCCGGCCAAGGTGGCCGCCGACGCCCTTCGCGCCGAGGTGTGCCTGCCCATCGAAGAGAAATGCGAGCCGGCCGATGAGATCGAACGCAAGGAACTGCCGGGCGCAACCGTAGCCTGCACCGTGCATGAAGGCCCGTTCGGGGAACTCGACCAGGTCTACCAGCAGGTCTTCGCCTGGGCCGAAGAGAACGGGTACCGGTACGTCGAAGGCCTGCCGACGCGGGAGGTCTTCCACGTGCTGCCCGGTCAGGAGGAGGACCCGACGCACTGCGTCACGGAAGTCCAGGTGCCCGTCGAGAAGGCCGGGCAGGACGCAGAGGAGGAAACCGCAGAGGTCGGGGCGTCTGCGGAGGGGTCAGGGGCCTCATCCGAGGAGGGCTCCTGAGGCCACCATCTCCTCCAGCGGGTTGTCTTCGATATCCAGGGGCAGCTCGATCAGGCCGCGGCGACGCGAGGATTCCCAGCAGGCGAAGATGATCTCCGTTGCCTGCAGCGCGTTCTCGGCGCACAGCTCGGCGGTCGTGCCGTCCTCGAGGCCGTGCACGACATTGGCGACGGCGCGCTCGTTGTAGCCGGGCCCGTGGCAGTGTTCGCCTTCGCAGTTTATGCCCTGCCAGCCGGCATCGCCCTGCCGCTTTACGCGCAGCATCGGCATCCCTTCACCGGCGGGCTCGATCTCGATCACGCCTCCAGTCCCGACGAGGCGGTTGTATGCGCCCATGATGTTGCGCGTATCGGCGTCCCCCAGGCCGGTAGCTTGATATCCGTAGACGCCGTTCTCGTATCTCCACAACGCCACGGCCGAGTTCTCGTTGTGGGCGCCGAAGACCACGCTCTCCCTGTGGTAGTCAATCTGGGCAATCACCCACTCACAGGGCGCCTGGTCGTTGAAGTAGCCGCACATGTCGAAGTTGTGCGAGCCATAGTCATAGAGGTTGCCCATCCCGGATTCGATCTTGACCAGCTTGCCGATCTCACCGGCGTCCAGCAACCCCTTGGCCTTGCGGAACGGCTTGCCGAAGCGGCGCTGATGGTTGAAGGTCAGTTTCGCCCCGGCTTGGGCGCACACCTCGGCCATGCGCCTGGAATCGCCCCAGGTCCGGGCCATCGGTTTCTCGCAGTGGACGGCCGGCACACCGGCCTCGGCGCAGTCAACTACCATCCGGGCATGCAGATGCGGCCACGTGCAGATGCTGACGATGTCGAGATGCTCCTTGGCCAGCATCTCGTGGTAGTCGGTGTAGGTGCGCGCCAGGCCGAAGTGCGCGGCGAAGGCATCGGCCCGCTCCTGCACCAGGTCGGCGCAGGCGACCATCTCGCACTTGCCGCCCAGCGCCCTATAGCCCGAGCCGTGCTGATAGGCCATGGCATAGCCGGTGCGGCCCGGCTTACTCGGGTCCTTGCCCGTCCCGATGAATCCAACGCGGAATGCGGCCATTTGCAGCTACTCCGTTCTGCCAGTGTGTGAGTGTTCGAGCAAAGGAACGGGGGTCCGCTCGGTTGACAGGGCGGCGCCTAAGGCCTGGCGGGGTTCAGGGCGCCGGAGGCCACCATCTCTTCCAGGGGGTTGTCCTCAATATCCAGGGGCATCCTGATGAGCGCTCGCCGCCGCACGGACTCGTAGCAAGCGAACATAATCTCGGCGGACTGAAGCGCGTTTGCCGCACAGGTCTCCGGCGCCGTCCCGTCCTGCAGGCACTGGACGAGCTGCGCGATGACCCGCTCGTGGTAGCCGGGCCCGTGGCAGTTCTCCCCTTCGCAGTCAACGCTCTCCCACTCGGTGCTGCCCTTCCGTTTGATGCGCAGGATCGGCATCCCCTTCCCGTAGGGGCCGACCTCTATCACGCCGTCGGTGCCGACCAGGCGGTCGTAGGCGCCGATCAGGTCCTTGCCCGCAGTGCCGGGCCCGGTGATGCACTCGCCGTAGACGCCGTTCTCGTACTTCCAGAGCGCGAAGGAGACGTTCTCGTTGTGGCTGCCGAAGACCAGACTCTCGGTGCTGTAGTCAATCTGGGCGATGGCCCATTCCGCCGGCGTCTGGTCGTTGAAGTAGCCGCACATGTCCACGTGGTGGGTGCCGGAGTCATAGAGGTTCCCGTCCCCGAATCCCATCCTGACGAGGTCGCCGATCTCGCCGGCGTCCAACAGGGCCTTGGCGGTGCGGTACGGCTTGCCGAAGCGGCGCATGTGGTTGAAGGTAAGCTGGACGCCGTTCTCCTCGCAGACCCTGGCCATGCGCTTGGCCCCGCCCCAGGTCAGGGCCATCGGTTTCTCGCAGTGGACGGCCCGCACGCCGGCCTGCGCGCAGTCCACGACCATCTGCTCGTGCAGGTGCATCCACGTGCAGACGCTGACGATGTCGAGGTCCTCCTTCGCCAGCATCTCGCTGTAGTCGAGATAGGTCCGCGGGACGTCAAAGCGCTTTGCGAAGGCGTCGGCATGGTCCTGCACGATGTCGGCGCAGGCCACGATCTCGCACCTGTCGCCGAGCGCCTGGTAGCCGGGCGCATGCCGGTAAGCCATGGCGTAGCCCATGCGGCTCGGCTTGTCGGGGTTCTTGCCCGTGCCGATGAATCCGACCCGAAAAGCGGCCATTCTTCCTCGCTCCATTCTATGGGGGGCAGAGCACTGATTCCAAATGGCCGATGAGTCTACCGCCACGAGGAGAGAATGCAAGCAAAAGCGGAGAAAAGCAGTCTGCGGCTCGCGCAGGCGCGCTTAGGTCGGCACCGGCCACGGAGGCCGCTTGCCGGTTGGCGACGGGAGCTATTCGTGTTCCTGTCAGAGGCGGCCGGCGGCGCCGGTCAAGCGGAACCACTTCTCCACTACGGCCGCGTGCGCCTCCATGGCGTGCGTCAGGCCAAACGGCACCCAGAGGGCCTCCCCCCTGTCCCACTGGTCGCACAGCGAGGCCCGGACTGCCTGGTTCAGCTCGCTGGCGACGTTGACCTTCGCAATGCCCAGGGAGATGGCCCTGCGCAGGTGCTCCTCGGGGGTGCCCGACCCGCCGTGCAGGACGAGGGGCACGCCAGCGGCCCCGCGCAGCTCCGCAAGCAGCCCGAAGTCGAACTCGGGGCGTCCCTTGTAGAGCCCGTGCGCGTTTCCGATGGAGACGGCCAGCATGTCCACGCCTGTCTCCTCGACGTAGGCCCTGGCTTCGTCAGGGTCCGTCAGCTCAGAGCCGACGCTTCCTTCGGCACTGGTCTCGTCCACGCGCCCCACGGCGCCCAGTTCCCCTTCCACGGTAACGCCCTTCGGCCTGGCCCGTTCGACCACCTCACGCAGGGCGGCGGCGTTCTCGGCGTAGGGCCGCCTCGAGTAGTCGAGCATGACGGAAGTGAACCCCGCCGCCAGGCAGTCGTGCACCGCCTCCATCGAAGTCCCGTGGTCGAGGTGCAGGGCGGCAGGGACGTCGTAACGCTGCGCCACCGCCCGCGCGGTTGCCGCCATGGCGACGGGTGCGGCGAGACCGAACTCCGCCCGTCCGCACATCAGCATCACGGGGGCCCGGCAGTCGGAGGCCACTCGCAGCACGGTGTCTATGGTGCTGCTGTCCCAGACGCAGAACGACGGGACTGCGTAACCGCTCGCGGCGGCGTCCCGAATAAGTTCGACAGCAGGCAAGAACTTCATTCTCGATGCCTTCTAAGAGCCCCACAGGCGAGACGCCCGTGGCTACCCAGGAGGGCTGGTCCAAGGCGCCGGCGAAGGGCGAAACGCGCAGCCGCCTGCGGCGCCGTCATTCTTCGCTTAGAGACGCAGCCATGGCGGCGGCCGCCTCGCGGATCGCTGCGGGCTTGTAGGCGCGGGTCTTCTGCGTGACCGTTATCATGTCGAAGACGCTGCAGCGCAAATGCGCGAAGAGCCTGCTCATCTCGTCCAGGCAACTCACTATGCCGCCGCCGCTGCCGCCGGCCGCTGCGACCCCTATGGCCGGTTTACCCCCGAGCGCCGACTCGTCCCCTCTGGTCGCCTCACAGCGGCGCAGGCGGTCGAAGCAGGCCTTGGCCGACTCCGAGAGCTGGCCGAAGTAGACGGGGTTAACCACGACGTAGCCGTCGGCCTGCCCGGCCTTCTCGTGCACGGCCTGGAAGCCGTCATCCACCTGGCAGTAGTGCTCGTCCCGGCAGGTGCCCCAGCCGCGCCCGCATGCCTGACAGGAACCGATGTCCTCATCGTTCAGGTACACGATCTCGGCGCTTGCGCCGGCCGAGCGGATGCCCTCGGCCGCCGCCTGTGCGCATTCTTCCGTCAGGCCGTCCTTGTTGGGACTCGAAGCGAACACCAGCACATTCATCTCGTCAACCCCGCTTCTCAGAGCCTTACGAAGGCGTTAATGTAGGGAAAAAGCTGGTCCCAGCTCTTCATCCGTGACAGGACGACGCCGAACAGGTCGCCGCTGGTGCCGACGACGGCCGTGGCGCCGGCCTTCACGTAAGCGCTCATTATGTAGTCCGAGTAGGCGTCGTCCACAATGGCCACGATGGGGAACTCGCGGCCCAGCGCTCTGCGCAGATTCCCAAGCAGCTCCTGGGGCCGGAAGATGGTGTCGAGCTCCATCTCCATGTAGCCGCTTTCCAGTTCCAGAGCGCTGAGGGCCGACAGGACGGCCACCGACTCCACGTTCTCCTCGGCCGCCGCGACCTCGTCCGACGCATCGTAGGAACGCTTCTCAAGCTCCAGCCTCTTGGACAACCTGTTCACGTAACCGCGCGCGTCCAGTGACCTGTCAATGGCCTCTTCGGACGGGATGAACAGGATCGCCTTCGCCATGACGCGCGGTCTTCCCCTGCCAGAGACACCAGAATGCGCCGGTCGCCCCGACCGGCAGGGCTCTTATACCTCATACCGGCCGGACGCGCAAACTCACGCTGCAACGGAAGCCCTTAGACGAGAACCGGCTTTCCTCTTTTTGTCGAAAGTCGAGCTTAGGAGGGCCGGGCGCCTATTCGATCAATACTTCGACCTTCTCGTTGCCGTCCCGCACGTCAACGATGCTGAACGGCCCGACCTTTTCCACACCCGCGATCAGTTCGTTCAGGTCCGCCGAGCTGATGCCCTCTTCTTCCATGCTCTCCAGCACGGAGCGCGGGATGAACTTGAGGGCAAGCCGGCCGAGCACCAGCGGCACGGCGACGTTCACCTTGGGTTGCTCCGAGTCCCCCTCGAAGACCCTGACCCTGAGGCACCGCCCGCGTGTCGGCTCACCGACGTCCGTGCCCCTTTCTCCCTTCTTGCGAATGGCCTCCAGCAGCCTGGCTCCCTCCGCGGGGCTTACCTTGCCTTCCTCGATCATCGCCAGGATTCGCATCCGTTCTTCTGCCATCGCTCAGTCCTCGTGCTCCGTATTGTCTGCGGCGCCGGCGACCTCTTTCCGACTGATGGTGACGTCCCCGCCGAAGGCCTTGACGTTCAGGACCGCTGCGCCGCCGCCGAACTTGTACTCGGCGCGATGTTTCGGGCCCCGGCCGCTCTCGCTGGCGGCCGGCACGTCTGAAGTGACCCTCCCTCCGAAGGTGCTGGTCCGAACCGTCAGCGATGCCTCGGGAGAGACGACAAGGCTCACGCTGCCACCCATGTTCCTTATCGAGTGCTCGCCCTCGACAATATGCAGGTCATTCAGCGTTGCAGACCCGCCCATGCACTTGAGGCTGATGGACCGGACCCGGCCGCCGATGTCGGCGTTGCCGCCCATGAGCCTGGCCTTGAAGCCGCCCGCGCAGCCCCGTGCCTCCAGGTTCCCGCCCTTGACGTTTGCGTCCACGTCCGCCCGGACGCCGTCGAGCCGCACGTTGCCGCCCGTGACCTTGAGTTCCACTGACCTGACGGGCGGTATCGTGACCTCCACGTCCCCTGTGCCCCGGCCGGCAATGACGAAGTAGGTGTTGCCCTTCCGCTGGACAGAGGCGGCCCGGCGGCCGGAGGACGTGACAGAGGCCGTCCGGCCCTCGTCCACCTGCGTGACTCGAACACTGGCGCCCTTCACGCGCACGGCGAGAGTGGAGTCGGGCGCCATCTCAAAGCCTTCCTCGGCCCCTTCGACGGGTTCGCCGACCGTTGGCTCTGCAACCTCGCTCCATTCCGCCGCGGTGCCGCCGCTGAAGACGCGGCTCATCGCCTCTCCCAGCTTCGCCATGGCCTGCTCGACTTTGGCCTCCGCCACGTCCGACTCCGGGCCGCCGAGGGCGTCGAGCAGACGCTGGGCCTCGTCGGCGGTGATCTTGTGCTCGGCCAGCATGTTCAGAATCTGCATCTGTTCCTCGCTCATCTGCCGCCTCCCCTTCACTCCAAAGAATCGATGGCGTCGTCCACGGACAGCTCACCGGCCTCCAGCCGGTCGAGCACTTCGGAGACGCCCCTCACTTCCCCTTCACCGGCCGCCAGGTCCGGCAGTCCGAGCGCCCGGCGGATCACGTCCAGCCGGTTCCTGACCGTGGGGTACGAGATGCCGAGCCGGCGCTCCACCAGCTTGATATTGCCCCGGGCAGCAAGGAACGTCTTCACGAATCCCTGCTGCTCGGCCGAGAGCCTGGCAAACGGAGAAGCTGAGAAATGCCCTTCGATGACAATATCGCAGGATGTGCAGCTCAGCCTCGTGGCCTCCAGTTGCCCTCCGCAGGCAGGACAGCCCAGGATCGTCGTGTCGCTCATCGCTCCTCTCCCCTGTAATCTCCCAGCTTCATGCGCGCATTATACGCGATATCTTGATGATGTCAAGGTTCAAGTCCAGGAATATTGATATGTCGCACTGGCGCATTCATATCAGCAAGGATAGGCATGCAAATGGCTTCGATCCGAGTCGCGCAGAGACACGGCCTCTCGGCTGCACTGCGGGAGGCCCGGCGAACGCGTGCCGGAGGATTCACTCGGGGAATCCGAGCCAGACGGGGCTGGAGACGATCTCCTCGACGGCCCGCCGGACGGGCTCGGACAGGTCGGCGCCGTAGGTGAGGTCGGCCGGTTGGATGGCCAGCACCCAGCAGACTGCCTCACAACTGGCGGCGAGGAAATCCATGAGCGGGCTCAGACCGGCCGAATGGGTGGAGATGGATTGAACCTGGAAGCTCTCACCCCCGAAGAGCCTGACGGCACCCGGCGCCTCGTCGAAGTCCACCACGTCAACGAAAAGGATGTCGGCGGGCTGGATCTTCTCTATCTTGCCGAGGTAGTTCTCGGGCACGCCGCCGCAGTCGAAGGCGCCTGGCAGGCCGCGCTCGGCCAGGCGCTGCGCAACGATGGGCCCGGCGGCGTCGTCGCCCCGCAGGCGGCTGCCCACGCCGAGGACCACAAAGCCGGGGCGGAGGTGATGGCGCAGCTCTTCTTCCCAGGACTGGGCATCGGCGTGTGTGTGCCCCAGGTGGGCGTCGTGCTTTCCCCGCCTGCACAGGCCGGTCACGCTCAGGTTATCTCCTCGAACACCACGACACGCCGGCAGTGGGGGCAGAGCACCCTCATGATGTTGGCCCTGCCCTCGGCCGTACCGGCCGGCTGAGGGGCACTGACGAGACCGCCCTCGACGGTGAGGGCAAGTCCCGGATTGGCGTAGGCTTTCGGGCCGAGTCTCTTGGCCACCCACTTTATGTGGTCCTTGGCCCCTACCACCCCGCCGCAGCGGTCGCAGAGCAGCAGTTCCTTCTCCACGGTGGTGTAGGACTCGGCGCGGTCGTAAGTGGCCAGGTCCCAGTTGGTGGTCTGGTAGATGCCGTCCTCGGGCGGGCAGTTGTAATGGCAGTGCCCGCAGAAGATGCACTTGTCGTAGCGGAGCTTGAAGCGCCTCATGGGCGGGCTGCTCTCGATGTCGTCTTCCATCGCGATGGCGTCGGCGGGACAGACCTCGGCGCAAGCGCCGCACCCGATGCAGACGTCCTCATCCCACACCGCCGCGCCGCGATAGGCGCCCGTGTCCACGGTCTCGCCGAAGGGGAAGTCCACCGTGTAGGGCCCCTTGACGACGGCCCGGAAAACCTCGGGAAGGTAGGGTATCTTCAGGGCCCAGAGGGCCCTTATCGCGAATGTCTTCAGGCTGTTTGCCATGCTTCCGTTTCTTAACGGCGATGAAGGACGGACCCCACCTCAGGCGGGCCTATCCCCGGCGGAGGCAGCGCCCTGCTGGAGCTTCTCGGCGTCCTCTTCGTACTTGTCCACCACGCTCTGCTCCCACAGTTTGACCCCGCCCAGATGCGCGCCCCGGGCAAGCGCGTGGGCGCCGACAGGGGAAGTGAGCAGAACGAAAGCGGCACATAGAAGCGCCTTGACGACAAAGGGCGCTCCCGATGACGTCCCCAGCGCCACACCAAACAGTATGAGGCACGTGCCGAGAGTGACGCACTTGGTTGCGGCCTGGAGGCGGTTGTAGACGTCCGGCAGGCGCACCAGGCCGAGCGTCCCGAACACGTCGAAAAGAACGCCAACCGCAATGAGCAAGTACGCTACGCTACTCATCGTACGCCTTCCCTTCCAGATACTTGGCCAGAGCGATCGTGCCGACGAAGCTCAGCAGCGCCCATGCAATGCCGATGTTGAGGTAGAAGTCCTTGCCCGTCCGAAGTGCGTAGAGCGCACAGAACCCGACGAACAGCGTCCCCAGGATGTCGATGGCGACGGTCCGGTCGGGCGCCGTAGGCCCCTGCTGAAGCCTGTAGAGGCAGAAGAACGCACAGACCAGCAGCACGCAGAAGAGCACCGTGAAGACAGCCGCACTCATTCGAAGATCCTCTTCAGAAGCCCCTCGAAACGCTGCACGATCTCCCGGGTCTGCTCTTCGGGGTCATCGGTGTGAATGTAGATCCAGTGCACGTAGAGGTCCTCACCCACCATGTCCACGGTGAGCGTCCCCGGAGTGAGC
>JAUVVP010000465.1 GCA_030604585.1 Planctomycetota bacterium
CGGGACTGCTCCGGTTCGTCGGCGCGGCTCAGCCGGGCGCCTACTACGGCGCCGCCGACCTGGGTGTGCTTCCCAGCTACTACGACCCCTGCGCCAACGTAACCGTGGAGGCGTTGGCCTGTGGCCTGCCCGTTCTTACTTCGGTCCACAACGGCGCCTTCGAGCTGCTGACGCCCGGCCTGGACGGCTTCTACGTGGGCGACGCATCGGACTCCGCGCAGTTGGCCGGCTTCATCGAGTACTTCATGGACGAAGCGCGGCTGGCAGCCGGCTCGGAGGCAGCGCGGGCCCTGGCAGAGGAGCACACCTTGCGCGGGATGTACCGGGGGATCATGGAGGCCATCAGGCCCATCGGCGAGGGTGCTTCAATAAGAGCCTGAGCCACACAAAGCCCTACACCCTCTCGACCCCTGCGCCTCCCACGGCGACGAACTGGTATGTCTCCGGCTCGATCCCGGTCTCCGCCCGGTAGGCGGCGCGCACGGCGTCGGCCATCCGGCCGGCATCTTCGCGCCGGACCAGGTTGACGGTGCAGCCGCCGAATCCCGCGCCGACCATCCGCGCGCCGAGCACGCCCGGCTCCTTGCGCGCAAGCTCGACCATCAAGTCCAGCTCTTCGCAGCTCACCTCGTAGTCCCGGCGCAGGCTCTCGTGGGACTCGTTCATCAGCCGGCCGAACGCCTCGTAGTCCCCCGCTCTGAGCGCCTCCGCCGCCCCGATGGTGCGCTCGTCCTCGCTGACGACGTGCCGGGCGCGCTTCAGCGTCGCTTCGTCCAGGACGCCTCCGTGTTCGGCCAGTATCGCGGGCGTCACGTCCCGAAGCTGCCGGATGCCCTCCACGCGCTCGCCGAGCAGGCGGGCGGCCCCCTCGCAACGGGCGCGGCGCGCGTTGTAGGCCGAGCTGCCCAGCTCGTGATGCACCATCGTGTTGCAGACGACGACGCGGACCGCCGACGTGTCGAGCGGCAGAAGCTCGTGCTTCAGCGACCGGCAGTCCAGCATGAGGGCGTGTTCGCGCCGCGCGTGGACGCTGACGAACTGGTCCATGATGCCGCAGTTGACGCCGACGAACCGGTTCTCGGCGCGCTGGCAGAGCAGGGCCAGCTCCTTCGGGTCCGGCTCCAGACCGGCGGCGGCGCAGTAGGCCCGGGCCGCGGCCACCTCGACGGAGGCCGACGAACTCAGCCCCGCCCCGATCGGCACGTCGCCGCAGACGATGCCTTCGATGGGCCGCAGCTCGTACCCCGCCTCCTGCAACACGTGGGCGACGCCGCGCAGGTAGTTGGCCCAACGCTGCGCCTCATTGCGCTCGATATGGTCGAGGTCGAACTCATCCCACTCGCCGTAGTTCTCGGACCAGAGCCGCACCGGCCCCCCATCCAGCGTGCGGAAGAAGACGCGCGTCTCCCTGTCAATGGCCATCGGCATCACGAAGCCGCCGTTGTAGTCGGTGTGCTCGCCGATGAGGTTGACACGCCCCGGGGCGCGGGCGCATTGCAGGCCCTGCCGGCCGCCGAAGTTCTCCTCGAACCTGGTCACGAGCCTGCTGACGGTCTCGTAGTCCAACCCAAGCCCCCTCTGCTTACGGGCTAAGCCCGTAGGGGCGGTTCGCGAACCGCCCCTACCCCACCACGATGTTGACTATGCGGTTGGGGACGATGACGACCTGCTTGATCTGTTTGCCCTCGGTGTATCTGCGCACGTTCTCCAGGGCGAGTGCCCGCTCGCGGATCAGTTCCTCGCCCTCGTCGCGGGGCAGGATCAGGCGGTCGCGGACCCGGCCGTTGACCTGCACCGGCAACTCGACCTCCTCGGCCTTCGCCGTCCCTTCGTCGTACTCGGGCCATCCCTGCTGGAAGATGCTGGCCGGGTTGCCCAGCCGCACCCACAGCTCCTCGCAGATGTGCGGCACGAAGGGCGCCAGCAGTTGGACGATCCGCTCCACCGCGAAGCTGAAGACGGCGAAGTCCCTCTGCTGTTCCTCCGTCTCGGTGCCGACGTAGCTGTCGAGCAGGGGCAGCTTCTGCACCTCGTTCAGCAGGGATATCACCGAGGCGATGGCGGTGTTGAAATGCCAGCGCTCCTCGATGTCCTCCGTCACCTTCTTCACCGTGGCATGGACCAGGCGGTAGACGCGCCGCCAGTCGCCGGTCAGTTCCTCATCGCGCGGGAGCCGTCGCGGGATGCTCCCGAAGCCGCCCTCGTGCGCAACGACCAGGTCCCACAGGCGGTTCAGGAAGCGGCTGTAGCCGACGATGCCGCTGTCCTGCCATTCGGCGTCCCTCTCGGGCGGGCCGATGGCCAGCGTGTAGAGGCGCAGCGTGTCCGCGCCGTACTTGCGCAGGATCTCGTCGAAGGTGACGACGTTCCCCTTCGACTTGCTCATCTTGTCCAGCCGGGCGACGACGTCTATGCGCTGCGCCAGCCGCTCGTGCAGGCCGGCGCCGACGTCGCATCTGCACGGCTCCCGCACGTTCAGGTCGTCGCTGACGATCTTCAGGCAGCGCGTGCAGATGTAGCTCTCCTTGCAGATCATGCCCTGGGTGAAAAGCTCGGTGAACGGCTCCACGAAGCCGACGTGGCCGGCGTCGTACAGGACCTTCACGATGAAGCGCGAGTAGAGCAGGTGCAGCACGGCGTGCTCGACGCCGCCGATGTAGAGGTCCACCGAGCCCCAGTACTTCTCGGCCGCGGCGTCGACGAAGGCCTCGCCGTTACGCGGGGACATGAAGCGCAGGTAGTA
>JAUVVP010000338.1 GCA_030604585.1 Planctomycetota bacterium
CGCCGCTGCTCCCACAGCCCGGCTGCGCCCGCAAGCCCCCCTCGCACCCACAATCCTGCCCCTCCGGCCCTGCTGACACAAGAAGCATTCGTCAGAGCTGCCATATACGGTTGTCGCTTGCGGAACGTGTCGGCGGAGGCTATAATGTGTCGTATAAACGGCGTGTGGCGCCGTTACGGTGAGGCGCTTGCAGTGGGTCCCTGAGCGGACGACTGGATCGGGTCGAAGATGGACAAAGAGAGGAAGACGGAAGTAATCGGGATGCATCGGCTGCACGATTCGGACAGCGGTTCGCCGGAGGTGCAGGTTGCCCTGCTGACCGAACGCATCAACGAGCTGACCGAGCATCTGCGCCAGCACAGGAAGGACCATTCGTCGCGGCGGGGGCTGCTGAAGATGGTGGGCACACGGTCGGCCCTGTTGAAGTATCTGAGGCGGGAAGATGGGGCCCGGCATCGCAAGATAGTCGAAGCGTTGAAGCTGCGGAAGTGAGGATAAAGGGTTCGGAAGTCTCTCCTTTGCAGCCCAGTGAGTGTGACGCTGCTGATTGGTTAGGCATCACGCTGGGTCATGTCCCCTTGCCTTGCAATGGCATCCAGCCGTCAACGTTGCCACGGCTCACCCGGCGCGCAAGCTCCTGAGACGGCGTTCGCCGGGCGGCCGCCGCTACTCAGCCGCCGCGTCGCGCAGACGGAGGGGTCATGGCATGTGGTTATTGTCAGGGATGCAAGAACGTTACTTGACGCAGAGGGATTAGGGCTGTGAAGACGAGAGTTGAGAAGAAGATAGCCGACAGGATGCTGAGCATTGAGACCGGCGAGCTTGCCAGGCAGGCTGACGGGGCTGTTGTTGTCCGCTACGGGGATTCGGTGGTGCTGGCCACGGCCATGGCCGTGCCGGACGCCAGGGGGGTTCCTTTCTTCCCGCTGGGCGTTGAATACCGCGAGAAGCAGTACGCGGCCGGCCAGTTCCCGGGGGGCGTCATCAAGAGGGAAGGCCGGCCCACGACCAAGGAGATCCTCACCTGCCGCCGGGTGGACAGGCCGATCCGGCCCCTGTTCGCCAAAGCCTATCACCAGGAGGTGCAGGTCATCATCTGGGTGCTGAGCTCCGACGGGGTCAACGACCCCGACGTGCTGGCCATGATCGGCGCTTCGGCCGCCCTGAGCATCAGCGACATCCCGTTCCAGGGGCCCACGGGCGCCTGCCGCGTGGGACTGGTGGCCGACGAGTTCATCATCAACCCCACGTACGAGCAGCGAGGCGTCAGTGAGCTGGACATGATAGTCAGCAGCACGGCGGACGCGGTGGTCATGGTCGAGGGCTTGGCCCAGGTGATCCCCGAAGACGACCTGCTGACCGGCATCCAGTGCGGCCACGACGTGAACGTGGAACTGGTGAGCCTGATCAACGAGCTTGTGGAACGGTGCGGCAGGCCGAAGCGGTCCTGGGAGCCCATCGTGCGACCGGAGGCCGCGCTCGAACTGCTCGAGCCGCGCTACTACGAGAGGTTCGCCCAGTTGCAGCAGACCCCCGGCAAGCTGGAACGCTCCGCCGCCCTAAGGGCCCTCCGGGAGGAGGCCGTCGCCGAGTTCTGCAACCCGGACGACGAGAGCACGCCCACCGAGGCAGACATGGCCGCCGCCTTCGACGAGATGGACAATCGCTCCATGCGCGAGCGGATCATCAAGGAGGGGCGGCGCGTTGACGGACGGGGGCTCGACGAACTCCGGCCGATAACGTGCCAGGTCGGATGCCTGCCGCGCACGCACGGCTCCGCCGTATTCACCCGGGGTGAGACGCAGGCCCTTGCCGTGGTCACGCTCGGGACGGTGCACGACGCGCAGCGCATCCTGGACCCCCTGGTGGAGGAACCGGCCAAGAAGTTCATGCTCCACTACAACTTCCCGCCCTTCAGCGTCGGCGAAGTGAAGCCGGAGCGCGGGCCGGGCCGGCGCGACATAGGACACGGGGAGCTGGCCGAAGGGGCCCTCCAGAGCGTCCTGCCGGAGATTGAGGAGTTCCCCTACACCGTGCGGATCGTCTCCGACATCCTGGAATCGAACGGCTCCTCATCCATGGCCAGCGTCTGCGGCGGCACGCTGTGCCTGATGGACGCCGGCGTCCCCATCAAGAACCCGGTTGCGGGGATCGCCGTGGGCCTCATCAAAGACGGCGACCGGAACTTCGTGCTCACCGACATCGCCGGGGCCGAAGACCACCACGGCGACATGGACCTCAAGGCGGCCGGCACGCAGCACGGCATCACCGCCATCCAGATGGACGTGAAGGAGCAAGGCGTCGGCATTGACGTGCTTCGCCAGGCGCTGGCGCAGTCGCGTGAGGCCAGGATGCAAATCCTGCGGACCATGCTCAACACCCTGGACCGGCCGCGCGAAAACATCTCGCCCTACGCGCCGGTGCTGGTGCAGGTCAAGATCAGCCCGGACTACATCGGTAAGCTGATCGGCCCCGGCGGCAAGACCATCAAGGGCCTGGAAGAGAAGTACGACTGCACGATCGAGGTCGAGGACGACGGCAGCGTTACGGTCTCCAGCAAACAGGGGGGCCGCGCCGACGAGGCCGCCGGGTACATCGAGCAACTCGGCAAGGCCATAGTCGTCGGGGCCATCTACGAAGGCGTGGTGACGGACGTGAGGGACTTCGGCGCCATCGTAGAGCTGTTCCCCGGGGCCGACGGCCTGTGTCACATCAGCCAGCTTGACGAGGATTACGTCAAGGAGGTCTCCGATGTGTGCAAGGTCGGCGACACCCTCAAGGTCAAGGTCCTGAGCGTGGAAGACAACCGGGTCAAGTTAAGCCGCAAGGCCGCGCTGCGGGAGACCGCCGGCTCCTAAGGACGCCCCCGGGCGGGCGGCCGCGCTGTGTCCGGTGAGACAGAGCGGCGGGCGGACCGATGGAAGACCACGTAAACGTCCTGGTCAGCAACGAAGACCGCGCCCTGGCCGAGACCATCAGCAGGACGCTGCAAGAGGCCGGCCACGCCTGCACGCAGGTGACCGGCCCTGCGGCGGCCGTCGAGGAGGCCCGCTCGGGCCGATACGACGTGGTGATCACGGACTTGGGCGCCGGAGGGGGCAACGGCGCGGCCGTGCTGCGCGCTGCGCGCAGGGGCGACCCCAACTGCCAGGTGATCGTGGTCACCCCGAAGGGCCACGCCGCCGAGGCGGTCGCCGCCATGAAGGCCGGCGCGCTCTACTACGTGCAGGCGCCCGTCAATGCGGTCGAGCTGGCCATGTTCGTGGACAGGGCCGCCGAGCGCGTCTGCCTGGCGCGCGACCGCGAGGCCATGCAGAGCCAACTGGCCCGCCGCTACGAGTTCGACAACATCGTCGGCACCAGCCCCCCCATGCAGAAGGTCTTCGGCAGGATCCGCCAGATCGCCCGGACCAGCGCCACCGTTCTGATCCAGGGGGAGACGGGCACCGGCAAAGAGCTGGTGGCCCGCGCCATCCATTACGGCAGCGAGCGGCGCCGCAACCGGTTCGTGCCGCTCAACTGCGCCGGCCTGGTGGAGACCATACTGGAGAGCGAGCTGTTCGGCCATGAGAGGGGCGCCTTCACCGGGGCTGTCAGCGCCAGAGTCGGACTGTTCGAGTACGCCAACCACGGCACGCTGTTCCTGGATGAGATCGGCGACATGCCCCTGCCCAGCCAGACCAAGCTGCTGCGCGTGCTGGAACACGGTGAGATCGTGCGAGTCGGCAGCAACGAG
>JAUVVP010000457.1 GCA_030604585.1 Planctomycetota bacterium
CCAGCCCTGGCCGAGGATCTGTCGCAGCGGCTGGCAACGGAGGCGCTGAAGATGGGCGAGGGCGTCCTGAAGAAGTGGGTTGGCCCATACCGCTTTGAGCTCTCTGTGTTCGCTAACGCCGAACAGCCGGTTATCACTGCTTACTACGATAGCAGCGGCCAAGACCGCCCAAGCAGCCACGCCGCGCGACTAGAGGACCCTGAGTACTACCGCACCAATGGCTACCACGTGGTCGAACTGCTGGCGAATCCCTCGGCCGACGTGCATTTCGTCCCCGAAACTGAGAGCAAACGGGTGCAGTACAGGTTCGCTAGCGAAGACCAGAGGAAGAGGGTTAAGTCAACAGTGCTCTACTGCTTCTGCGCCGAACACCCAAGGGCGCTTGTTATCGCTTGCGATGCCCGCAACGCGCTTGTGGAGAACGAGCGTGTGGCCACCCTGGTCCAAGCGCTGGGAGCTGCTGTACACTGTGAGTACTGCTTGGAGCGTCTCCTACGAAGCGGGCAACCAGAACTACAGAACTAGTAGGACCCCAGGGCATCCGGCGGGCCTCACGGGAGCGGCTGGCACCGGGCGTGGCGTACGTAGAAATGGTGGGTGGAGCCGGAATCGAACCGGCGACACCAGGATTTTCAGTCCTGTGCTCTACCTGCTGAGCTATCCACCCACCGTCACCGCACGATTCTACGGCCCCTCGCCGCAGGTGTCAAGACCGGCTGGGCCTGCCGCGGCCGGGGGCGCCTGGGCCACACTGAAGCGGCGTGGCCTACTCGCCCAGCTTCTGGCGAACGATCTGCCGGGCCCGCTCGAAGGCGTCTTCGAGGCGGGCCACCTCGGGGCCGCCGGCCTGGGCCAGGTCATCCCTGCCGCCGCCTCCGCCGCCGACGATGGCGGCGGCCTCGCCTACCAGCGTTCTGGCGCTCAAGCCGGCGGAGACCAGGTCATCGGAGACCCCTGCCACCAGGGCCACTTTGCCCTGCTCGGTGGAGGCCAGCAGGCAGACGAGCCGTTCGTTGTCCCGGCGCAGCACGTCGGCGGCGCTGCGCAGTTCGGCCGGGCCTCCTTCCATTGTGGCCAGGACGAGCCGCGCCCGGCCGATCTGCTCGGCCCCATCGAGCAGGCCCCCGGACGCCGCGCGCCGGGCTGCCCGCTGCCTCTCCTGCTGCAACTGCTTCTGCAGGGAGCGTATGTCGTCCAGCAGTTCGGCGCTGCGCCGCAGCAGGTCTTCGTCCTGTGTGTTGAGGGTCCGGCAGAGGCGGGCGATCTGCTCCTCGCGGTGCCGCAGCCGTTCGAGCACGCCGAGCCCGGTGACGGCCTCGATGCGACGCACGCCGCCGGCCACGCTGCTCTCGCGCGTAATGCGGAAAAGGCCGATCTGGCCGGTCCGCTCGCAGTGGGTGCCGCCGCACAGTTCGCGGCTGTAGTCCCCGATGCTCATGACGCGCACGATGTCGCCGTAGGTCTCGCCGAACAGCGCGATGGCGCCGGCCTCACGCGCTTCGCTCAGGCTCATGCGCGTGCTGGTGACGGGCTCGTCGTCCAGGACCTTGCTGTTGACCATGTCCTCGATCTGGCGCAGCCGGTCGGCGCCCAGTTCGGTCGGGTTGGCGAAGTCGAAGCGGAGCCTCTCGGCGGAGACGTGGGAGCCGCTCTGCTTGGCGTGTTCGCTCAGGACCTGGCGCAGCGCATGGTGCAGCAGGTGGGTGGCGGTGTGGTTGCGAGCGATGGCCATGCGGGTCTCCTTGTCCACGTGGCAGACGACAGGGAGGCCGGCGGCGAACCGGCCGGCCTCAACGCGGCCCACGTGCAGGAAGTAGCCCTTCTCGCGGCGGACGGCTTCGAACTCGAACTCGGCGCCTTCGTCGGGCTCCGACAGGACCCGGCCCCGGTCGCCCACCTGTCCGCCCGCTTCGCCGTAGGCCGGCGTGCGGTCCATGACCAGGGCCACCTGATCGCCCGCCTCGGCCGAGTCCACCAGCTCGTCCCCCCTGGATGATGCCGATCAGCGTGCCGGAGCTCTCGAGGGTGTGGTAACCGGTGAACTCCGTGGGCTCGTGTTCCTCCTGCAGGCGGGCGAGGGGCCCGACGACGAACATCTCCCCGCTGAAGGCGGCCCCGTTGCGCGAGAGCATCTGGTGGGCCTCCATCTCGCGCAGGAAGCCCTGCATGTCCACGTGCATTCCCTGGTCGGTCAGGATGGACTCGGTCATCTCGACGGGGAAGCCGTGGGTCTGGTAGAGGTCGAAGACCTCCTTGCCGCGCAGGACGGTGACCCTGTGTCGCTTCAGGTTCGCTACGTGCTCGGCCAGCAACTGGGAGCCGCGTTTGACGGTCCTCTGGAACGCCCGCTCCTCCTCGGCCACGATGGTGGCGATGTGGGACCGGCTGTCCGCCAGCTCGGGGTAGGGGTCGGCGTGCGCCGCGATGATGGGCTCGACCAGCTCCACCATGAAGGGCCTCTCGACGCCCAACTGGAAGCCGTCCCGCACGGCCCGCCTCAGCAGCCTGCGCACGACGTAGCCCCGCTCCTCGTTGCTCGGAATGACGCCGTCCGCCACGCAGAAGACGACGGCGCGGGCGTGGTCGGCGATCCTCCTCATGTAGCGCACGTGCGGCGCGTCGCCGGACGGTTCGCGGCCGCAGACGTCGCCTATCTTGCGCATGACGGGCTGGAAGATGTCTATGTCGTAGTTGCTCGCCACGCCCTGGAGCAGCCGCGCCAGGCGCTCCAGGCCCAGCCCCGTGTCGATGTTCTGCATGGGCAGGGGTTCGAGTGTGGCGTCCTCCTTGCGGTCGTAC
>JAUVVP010000138.1 GCA_030604585.1 Planctomycetota bacterium
CGCCCCTTGCCGAGTGGTACGGGCGGCTGATCGAAGCGATGGCGCCGGGTGAGGACGACTCCTCGGCGGAGGCGCTGACAGCCTTGATGCTGGAGGCGGCGGCTACGGTGGGCGACGAGATGGCGGTGGCCCTCAGCCGCAGCCCCGAGGGCCCCCTGCTGATGGTCTCGGCCTGCAAGAGCAAGGACGCGGCGGCGATGCAGCGTTCCTTCGAGGCCGCGCCGGAGCGTCGTTCGGAGGCACGAGCCGCCTTCGGCGTCAGGACGGAGATGACGCTCCATCCTGCCGCCATCTCCTACAAGGGCCGCGAGATCACCGGGTGGGAGTTCGATTACCAGTTCGGTGAGACCCCCGGAGCCTTCCCCCCCGGCATGGACATGACCGCCGTGCAGGAGGCAGCCGTCAAGGCCGCCTGGGGCGACCCCATGAAGGGCTATAGCACCTTCCTGGGCGACGTCTGTCTCTACGCGCAGGGCGTGGGGTCCCTGGAGGCGTTGAAGGCGGCGATAGACGGCCAGGCGCAGTCGCCCGCCGGTTCCGACAAGTTCGCCGGTGCCCTGGCCGGCAGGGCCGAGGCGCCCATCTTCGTGGGCTATCTGTCCCTGGAAGAGTTCGTCGCCGTCTGCGTGGACATCATCAAGGTGAGCCTGGCGGGGGCGGGCATGGCGCAGATGTTCCCGGACTTCCGCTTCGAGAGCGGGCCGCCGATCAGCGTGGCCGTCTGGGTGACTGAGGAAGGGGCGGTTGAGAAGCGCGTCCACGTCCCGGTCTCGGCCATCACCAACATTGCCGACGGGTTCCGGCAGGCCATCGCCCCCCAGGAACCATTCATGATGCCGTAAAAATCGGGACAGTCACCTTTTTTTCGCTTCGTAAGTGCTTGCGGGCAAGGCAGATGCAACTGCGAAAATGGTGACTGTCCCGATTTTTCTACTTCAGGGCGCGGACGACGGCCGTCACCATCGCCTTGGCGTCGCCGAAGAGCATGGCCGTCTTGTCGCTGTAGAAAAGCTCGTTGTCCACCCCGGCGAAGCCCGGCCCGAGGGTCCGCTTGCAGACGATGACGCTGCGGGCCTTGTCCACGTCGAGGATCGGCATGCCGTAGATGGGGCTGCCCTTGTCGTAGCGGGCGGCGGGGTTGACCACGTCGTTGGCGCCGATGACGAGCACGGCGTCGCAATGCTCGAACTCGGGGTTGATCTCGTCAATGTCGCAGAGCTGCTCGTAGGGCACGTCCGCCTCGGCCAGCAGCACGTTCATGTGCCCCGGCATCCGCCCGGCCACCGGATGGATGCCGAACTTGACGGTCACCCCCCGCTCGGCCAGCAGGTCGTCAAGCTCCTTGATGGCGTGCTGGGCCTGCGCGACGGCCATGCCGTAACCCGGCACGACGACGGCCAGTGAGGCGCTCTCCAACACCATGGCCACGTCCTCGGGCGTCCAGCTCGTGACGCGCCTTTCCTCGGCCTCGCCGGTCCTGGCCGCCCTGGCCCCGACCGCTCCGAACAGCACGTTCACCAGGGACCGATTCATGGCCGTGCACATCAGGCGGGTCAGTACGATGCCGCTGGCCCCGACGAGGGCGCCGGCGATGATCAGGCCGATGTTGCCCAGCACGAACCCGGTCGCCGCGGCCGCCAGGCCCGAGTAGCTGTTCAGCAGCGATATGACGACCGGCATGTCGGCCCCGCCTATGGGTATCACGAACATCACGCCGAGCCCGGCCGAGAGGACGGCAATCGGCACGAGCAGTTCCCTGTGCGAAGGGGAGCAGCCCAGCAGCACCATCAGGCCGATGGTGACGGCCAGGAGGCCGAAGTTGGCGGCCTTCTGAAGCGGCAATACGATCGGCCGGCTCGGTATGACGACCCCCTGGAGCTTGGCGAAGGCGACCAGACTGCCTGTGAAGGTGATCCAGCCGATCAGCGTGCTGACGGCGACCGTCACCACGAAGTAGAGGTCCGTGGACGGGGCCCCCGGCTTCCAGAACTCCACGATGACCACCGTGGCCGAGGCGAGCCCCCCGAAGCCGTTGAACATGGCCACCATCTGCGGCATGGCGGTCATCCTGACGGTGAGCGCCAGCAGCGCCCCGATGGAGGAGCCGATGAGGAGCCCGATGATGATCCAGCGCCAGTGCAGCCCGCCCGACAGCAGCGTGACGACGATGGCTATGAGCATCCCGACGGCGCCGGTCAGGTTGCCGCGCCTGGCCGTCCTCGGCGAGGCCATCGCCTTTAGCGCGAATATGAAAAGGACCGCCGCCGCCAGGTAGGAGAACTTGATCGTCCCGGCGCCCAGTTGGAACGCAGCAGCCGGCATCATCATTGCGGGAGCGGCCATGGCGCCCTAATCCTTCCGCTTGAACATCCTGAGCATTCGGTCCGTGACCAGGTAGCCGCCGACGACGTTGATCATGGCGGCGGCGACGGCCAGCGTGCCGAAGACGCCGCCCAGCCAGCCGCCTATCCCCGCCGCCAGAAGGGCGCCGATGATCGTGATGCCGCTTATGGCATTGGAGCCGCTCATCAGCGGCGTGTGGAGCGTGACGGGCACCTTGGCTATCACTTCGAGCCCGACGAACATCGCCAGCACGAAGATGATGACGGCGACGCTGATGCTGAGTTGCTCGGGCGCGCCCTGCGCCTGGGCGGCCAACGCGATGACCGACAACGCCATGGTCAGTCCTCCTTTCCCTGCGGCGGCTCCTTGAGCGCCTGATGAACCACTTCGCCGTCGCGGGTTATGAGCGTTTCGCGGATTATCTCGTTCTCCATGTCTATGTTGATCCGCCCGTCGCCGATCAGCTCGGCGATGAACGCGGCAACGTTGCGCGAGAACATCTGGCTGGCATGGACCGGGACTTCCCCCGGCAGGTTCAGCGGCCCGAACAGCGTCACGCCGTGGCGTTCGGTCCGCGTGCCGGGTTCGGTCAGTTGGCAGTTTCCGCCGGACGGCGCGGCCAGGTCCACGATCACCGAGCCGGGCTTCATCGCCCGGACCATCCCTTCGGTTATCAGCAGCGGGGCGCGGCGCCCGGGGATCACGGCCGTGGCGATGATGAAGTCCGCCTCCTCGACGTGCGGCGCGAGGACCTCCTGCTGGCGGCTGTAGAACTCCTCGCCCAGGTCGCGGGCGTAGCCGCCGGCGTCCTCCGCCTCCTCAGCCCCGACCTCCATGACGACGAACTTCGCGCCCAGCGACTCGACCTGTTCCTGGGCCGCCGGCCGGGTGTCCACCGCCTTGACCACGGCGCCGAGCCTGCGCGCGGTTGCTATCGCCTCCAGGCCGGCAACGCCCGCGCCGATCACCAGTCCCTTTGCCGGCCGCAGCGTGCCGGCAGGGGTCATCATCATCGGCACCATCTTGGGCATCGCCTCGCAGGCCAGCAGGACGGCCCGGTAGCCCGCAACCGTGCTCATGCTGGTGAGGACGTCCATGGCCTGGGCCCGGCTGAGCCGGGGGACCATGTCCAGGGCGCAGGCCGTCACTCCGGCCTCGGCGATCCCGCGGACAAGCTGCGGATTGTCCCTCGGGGCAAGCACTGCCGCCAGCGCCGAGCCCGCCCGGAGCAAGTCAACCTCGCACCGGCCGGCAGAGGCGTCCACGGTCGGAGCGTTGACTTTCACCATCAACTCGGCATCGCCGAAGACGGCCGCGGCGTCCGGTTCGATGGACGCGCCGGCCGCCTCGTAGTCGGAGTCTGCGAAGAACGCCGCCTCGCCCGCCCCGGACTCGACGACTACTTCCAGGTCCATCGCGGCCAGGCGCCCGACGCTTTCGGGAACGACGGCAACGCGCCTCTCTCCAGGTGCCGTCTCTTTGGGAATGGAGACTTTCGTGAGCTTACCCTCGATGTCAGTTGGGGCAGGTTCACACTCGTAGCATCCGCCCGGCAGGGCCGTCGGGCGCAGCCTGAACAGGATAACCGAATCGCCCTGCAATGCAACTGGACTCAGAGCCTATCCCGGAATCCGGACCTACTGCGGCCGGCTGCGAAGGCCGCCCGGCAGGATGCCTCCCGCACAGCCGCCCGGAGGGAGGCGCTGCCGAAGGGTGGCGAGCTTCATTGGAACCGCTCGGCGGACGTTGCCATCCGAACGCCTGCCGGCTTTGACTTGACCGTCCAGGGGCCGGTCCATACCATTACTCCGTGAGTTTGCGGCGCGCTCCCGATACTTCACCATCACCTGGGGTAATGACAGTGCCCGGTTCCAGGTTCGTGTGCGGTGGCCTGTGGTTCGTTCTGTCGGCGGCGGTGTTGGTCCTGGCTTCCAGCGGGGTCAGGGAGGATGCGGCGCAAGCGGCCGGACGGGGCGCGCTGCCGCGCCGACAGACGCTCTACGTGGCCGGACTTCAGTGGGGTGCCCCCTCCACGTTCAATCCCATCGCCGCCGATCCCGACTGGCCCGTCGGCGAGCCCCACAGGGAGTTGCTCTACGAAACGCTCTTCGCGTTTAACATGGTGACCGGCGATCTGGAGCCCCTGCTGGCCGGGTCCTATCGCTGGACGGATGACCTGACCGCCGAGGTCAGCCTTCAGGCGGGCGCCCGCTGGCACAACGGCGAGCCGTTCACCGCCGCCGACGTGGTCTACACCTACGAGCTGGCCCGCCGCTACGAGCTGCCCTACAGCTCCTTCTGGGACTACGTCGCCGAGGTGGCCGAGGTGGACGAGCACACGGTGCGCTTCAAGCTCGACGCCGGGACCCGCAACCGGCTGATGCTGCTGGAGTACCTCTGCCACATCAACATGCTGCCGCGCTCGGTCTTCCGGGCCAAGGAGGAGGAGGTCGGCGGCGACGGCATCGCCCTGCGCCAGTGGACCAATGACGAGCCCATCGGCACCGGTCCCTACCGCCTGCACGAAGTGTCGGCGCAGAAGATCGTCCTGAAGCGTTTCGAGCGCTACTGGGGCAAGGAAAGCTGGGGCCTGCCGGCGCCGCTCTACATCGTGCACGTCATCTACAAGGGCAACGAGTCCGGCAACCTGGCCCTTGAGAAAGGTGACGTGGACCTCTCCCAACAGTTCATCCCTCAGATATGGAAGATATGGGAGGGCGGCAAACCGGTCGGCGCGTGGCTGAGCAAGCCGCCTTACTTCTACGTGGGCGGCTCCATGCCGTCGCTGATCTTCAACCTGCACCGCAAGCCCATGAGCGACCCGGCCTTCCGCCGGGCCATCGCCCACGCACTCAACTACGAGAAGATAGCCGAACTGGCCATGACGCGCTACTCGCCGACGATGGCGCCCGGCCTGATCAGCAAGTTCGGCCGGGAGGCGCAGTACTTCGATGGGCAATTGGTGGACGAGCGGGGATGGGACTACAACCCGGCCAGGGCCGAACAGGTCCTCCGCGCCGCCGGCTACCGCAAGGGCGGGGACCGGATGTACCGCATGCCCGACGGCTCGGCCATCCGGCCCCTTAGGGTGGAATGCCCACACGGCTGGACGGACTGGATGAGCACGCTGACAATCGTGTCGCAGAACCTGCGCGAGATCGGCCTGGACGTGCGGGCCGAGTTCCCCGAGTACCCGCCGTTCTTCGACCGCGTGCAGCAGGGCGATTTCGACATGGTGATGTACAACCCGTCCGGTTCCTACTCGCCGGCTCAGCCGTGGCTGAAGTTCCGCAACGTGATGTCCGCGCAGGGGGTGCCGCCTATGGGCCAGGGGAGGGCGTTCTGGAACTGGGGCCGATACCAGAACGACGAGGCCGAGAAGCTGCTCGCCCGGATTCCCGCCGTCACGGACGAGGCCCAGCGCAAGCGGCTCTACAGCGACCTGAACCGGATCTTCCTGCGGGACATCCCCGTCTTGCCGCTCGAGTACCGGCCGTGGCTCTTCTACGAGTTCAACACGACGCATTGGGAGAACTTCCCCACGGTGGAGAATCCCTATGCGCCGCCGCAGATCTGCACCGACGGGGCAGGGATGAGGGCGCTCTATAAGATCCGGCCCGTTCGGCCCGGGGCCCGAGGAAGATAGCCCCGATGGAGTCCTGTGACCGCCGCCGAGGTTTACCCGCCTCGGGCGGGAATCTCGGGCGCGGGGAAAAGCTTACGACGGACGGTTCTATGGCTCCTCGGAGCCTGCGGGCTGATCGAGATTCCTC
>JAUVVP010000283.1 GCA_030604585.1 Planctomycetota bacterium
GATTTCCAGGAACTCTCTCAGAAGAAGCGGGGGGCGCGCTGACGCCGGGCGGGCTTTCCCTGACCCCCGAGCGGGCTGCATGGTAGAATGGCTCGCAGCGCACGGAGCGTGAGTCTTTGGCCGGGGGAGAGATTGGGGCGAGTTCTGCTGGCTCTGGCATGTCTGGCGGCCCTGGCCCTCGGCGCCCGGGGGGCCGGGCCGACGCCGGGCGCTCGGGGAGGAGACGCTCCCTCCGTTGAGCGCGACCTTCCACCCGAGGCACGGCAGGCCGTCGAAGCCGGGGTCAACTCGCTCCTGCGGACACAGAACCCGGACGGCAGTTGGCTGAGCGACGGGGGCACCGGGCGATATCCGATTGCGATGACCGCCCTGGCCGGCCTGGCGCTGCTGGCCAACGGGAGCACCTGCTACAGCGGCCCGCATGCGGCCGCCGTGCGGGGGGCCGTGGAATACCTGCTGCGGCACGCGGACGCAGAGACCGGCCTAATCGGGGGCCAGGAGTCCGGGCGCCCCATGTTCGGCCATGGCTTCGCCATGCTGTTTCTGGCGGAGGTCTACGGATCGGAGGGACAACCGGCACTGCGGCGCCGCATCCGGGCGGTGCTGACGGGCGCCGTCGGCCTGACCGCGCGGACCCAGAGCCGCCGCGGAGGGTGGTACTATACGCCCGACTCGGTCGAGGACGAGGGGGCCGTCACCATCACCCAGATGCAGGGCCTGCGGGCCTGCGCCAACGCCGGCATCCCCGTGCCCGTGCAGACGGTCGAGAAGGCGCTGGACTACATCCGCCGGTCCGCCAACCCGGACGGCGGCATCGCCTACCAGGCCGGCGTGCCCGGCGACAGCAGGGCGGGCATCACCTGCGCCGCCCTGGCGACGATGTACGCGGCGGGGCTTTACGAGGACGAGTTGGTCGAAGGCGCGCTGCGCTACGCACGGCAGAATGTGGCGCTCGCGGCGCCGTCCCGGGCCGGCGGCACGCACTTCTTCTACTCGCACCTGTATCTCTCCCAGGTGATGTACTACCGCGGAGGGACGGACTGGCAGGACTACTTCAGCGGCCTGCGCGCCTGGCTGCTGGAAGCTCAGAACGAGGACGGAAGCTGGAACGGCGACTACATCGGCCGCACCTACGGCACGGCGGTCGCACTGCTGGTACTTCAGCTTCCGTATAATAACTTGCCCATTCTACAGCGCTGATCGGCTCCTGCTTTCATTGATCAAGTCGGTAAGAGGATCGAGGACCGATGGCTCAACGCGTTCTGTGTGCTCGTGCAGACTGCAACAGGGAGGACAAAGATGGCTGAAGCGCCGGAGGGGACGCTGCCCGGTGCGGACCGGCAGGCCGTGGAGAAGCTCCAGGACGCCTACCGGGGAGTCCGCGCCGGCATGGCCAGGCTGATCGTCGGCCAGGACGAGGTCATCGAGCAGATGCTCATCTGCATCCTCGCCTCGGGGCACGCCATCCTGGAAGGGGTGCCCGGGCTGGCCAAGACGCTCATGGTCAAGGCGCTGGCGCAGTGCCTCTCGCTGAGCTTCAGTCGCATCCAGTTCACGCCCGACCTGATGCCGGGCGACATCACGGGCACCGAGGTGATCGAGGAGAACCGCGCCAGCGGCGCCCGGGAGGTGCGCTTCGTGCGCGGGCCGATCTTCGCCAACGTCATCCTGGCCGACGAGATCAACCGCACCCCCCCGAAGACGCAGGCCGCCCTGCTGGAGGCCATGCAGGAGAGGCAGGTGACGGCCGGCGGCGTGCGCCACGAGCTGCCCGCCCCGTTCTTCGTGCTGGCCACCCAGAACCCCATCGAGCAGGAAGGCACCTATCCCCTGCCGGAAGCCCAGCAGGACCGCTTCATGCTGAAGATACTCGTCCCGTACCCTTCGTGGGACGAGGAGTTCGAGATAATGCAGTTGGCCGCCGCCGAACAGCAGGCCGCCGAGCCCGTGCTCGGAACCGAGGATATCCTTCAGCTCCAGCAGATCGTCCGCCGCGTGCCGATAGCCGACTATGTGGTGCACTACGCCATGCGTCTGGCCCGCAGCACGCGCGTGGGCGAGGCGGCGCAGGTCCCCGCCTTCATCGAGGAATGGGTGCGGTGGGGCATCGGGCCACGCGGCTGCCAGCACCTGATATCGGGCGCCAAGGCGCGGGCCCTCCTGCGGCAGCGCCACTACGTGGCCGTGGAGGACATTGACGCGATGGCCCCGGCCGTGATGCGCCATCGCCTGGTGACCAGCTTCACGGCAGCCGGCGAGGGCGTTACGCCGGACATGATCGTCGCCGAGCTGATCAAGCACACCCCTGCCAGGGAGAGTTCGCTGTCCGGTGATGAGAGAGTACAGGAAGTACTTGGACCCCGCGGCGCTGAGCAGGATAGCCGGCCTTGAGGTAAGGGCGCGCCACGTGGTGGAAGGCTACCTGGCCGGCCTGCACCGCAGCCCCTTCCACGGCCGCAGCGTCGAGTTCGCCGAGCACCGGCCCTACAGCCCGGGCGATGAGGTCCAGCACATTGACTGGCGGCTCTGGGCGCGTTCGGACCGCTTCTACGTGAAGCTCTACGAGGCAGAGTCCAACGTGCGCGCCTATTTCCTGATGGATGCCAGCGGCTCGATGGCCTATCGCTCGGGCGCCATGAGCAAGTACGATTACGGGGCCACGCTGGCGGCCAGCCTGGCCTACCTGCTGCTGATGCAGCAGGATGCCGTGGGGCTGACGCTCTTCGACACGGAGGTGCGCGGCGAGCTTCCTCCCACGGCCAGCCCGGCCCGGCTCCAGGGCTTCTGCCGCGCGCTGGAAGAGAACGAACCCCGCCGGCAGACCAACCTGGGCAGCCTGCTGCACTCGATTGCCGAACGGCTGGCCCGCCGGGGGCTCGTCATCCTGATTAGCGACCTGATGGCGCCCCTGAAAGACATCATGTCGGCGCTGCAGCGCTTTCGGTTCGACGGGCACTCGGTGATCCTGGTCCACCTGATCGACCCGGCCGAGCGGGAGTTCCCCTTCGACGGCAACGTGCGCTTCGAAGGCATGGAGGCCGGCGGCTACCTGCTGACCAACGCGCGGCAGGTGCGCGCGGCCTACCTGGAATCGTTCCACGGGTTCCAGCAGGCCCTCGAGGCGGCGTGCCTGCGCCGGCAGATAGATTACCTGCCGGCGGCCACCGACGAGCGGCTCGACACGGCCCTTGCCCGGTTCCTCACCTCGCAGGCGGGGGGCTACTGAGCGGGGCGGCCCCGCGCCGCCCGGCACGTACAGAAAGAAGCGGCTTGCCAATCCGCGGCAAGCCGCCCCTCCTGAGAACTTCGATGTCAACCGTCAGCGCGAAGCCCGCTGCGCCTTGCGGATGTTCTTCAGGCGCTCGCTCCTCTGGCGACGTCGCCGCGCCGAAGGCTTCTCGAACCGCCTCAGGCGCTTAGAACGGTTGATGATGCCCTCCCTGTCGCAAAGCTTCTTGAAACGTCGAAGGGCATCTTTCACTGGTTCGTTCGCATGCACCAGCACCTTCGCCATAGGCAGAAAACTCACCTCCTCACACTGCACCGGCTAAGTTAGACGATTAGAACGTACGATCCGTTCACAGAAACTTACCCACAGAGTATAGCATCCCGAGCAGAACTATGCAAGTGTGTTACCCCCTGCGCAGCCCCTTCGGGCCCCCTGCGCGGGCAAGTCCCGGCGGCGACAGCGCGCACGACGTCGTCCTGCGATAATGCGTGATCCGGCTCAGGGGGGCAGGGCTCAGGCCCTTCGGGCGGGCGGGACTTGCTCAGGGTGGTGCGGACCAGGGCTTTGAAGGCCTTCCCCCGCTGCTCGAAGTTCTCAAACATGTCGTAGCTGGCGCACCCCGGGGAGAAGACCACGGCCGAGCCCGGCATCGAAAGGCCGGCGGCCATCCGCACCGCTTCCTCCAGCGTGGGCGCCTCGCGGATGACCATCGAGCGGCCCAGGCAGAGGCTCTCCTGCCGCGTGCGCGCGGCCAGGAAGGGGCCGGTCTGCCCGAGCGTGATCAGCACCTCAACGGACCGGGCTGCTGCGCGGGCCAGCGGCGTCAGGTCGAGCTTCTTATCGTAGCCGCCGGCCACCAGCGTCAGCGACCCGGGGAAGCTCTCCACGGCCGCCACACTGGAAGCAGGCGTAGTGCTGTAAGAGTCATTGTAGTAGCGTATGCCGCCGAATGCGCCCACCAGCTCCAGCCGGTGTTCGAGCCCCACAAAGGCGCCCAGGGCTTCGCGTATCGGCCCGGCGCCGACCCCCAGACAGCGGGCCGCTGCGGCGGCCGCCATGACGTTCTCCGTGTTGTGCAAGCCGAGCAGCGGC
>JAUVVP010000058.1 GCA_030604585.1 Planctomycetota bacterium
CGCGGAAGTAGAGGCGGCTTGCTCGAAACTCCAAACTCGAAACTCGAAACCGGGGACGCTGCGCGTCCTCGCATGGCGTCCCGGCGAGTCCACGGTCCTGCTGCGCCGCCTGCTGCCCGACGCCGAGATCCGCTGCCTGGAGCTGCGGGGGCATCGCGGGGCGAACTGGTTCGACTGGTGCAAGAACCACAACGTGGCCCTGGAGCAAGTGGACCTCGGCCCGGACTACGCGGAGCGCCCGCTCCTCTGGGAGAAGAAGAGCGGCAACCGGGGCTTCGACCTGGTGCTCATCGGCGGCGAGATGCAGGACGAGTGCAGGCGCGTTGCAGCGGGCCTGCTCAGGCCCGGTGGCATCGTCCTCGTCAACCCGGCGGCCGACCGCCTGCAGATCGCAGACGAGTTCGCCAAGGAGGAGCGCAAACTGCTCACGGAGTTCCGGGTTTCAAGTCCCGAGTTTCGGGCTGTTGACGCGAAACGCGAGACACAAGACTCAAAAGCGCCGGCGAAGCCGGCCGTGACGGTGGTTCTGCTGAACTGGAAGCGCCCCGAGAACATCGGCCCGATCCTCGAATGCCTGGCCGGGCAGACCGTGCCGCTCCAGGTCTTCATCTGGAACAACGGCCCCGCTCCCGCAGTGGCGGGACGGGGGCTACCGGCGGCCGAGCATCCCTTGGTGAAGCTGGCCGTCAGCTCCAGCCGGAACCTGGGCTGCTTCCCGCGCTGGCAGCTCGCCACGCTGGCGGACACGGAGTTCGTCTGTTCCCTCGATGACGACCTGGCCCTGGCGGACGAGCGCGTGCTGGATGACGCCATCGAGGCCTGCCGCGGCGACTGCCCGGAGGGCATCGTGGGCTTCTTCGGCTGGGAGCACGTGGACGGGCGTTCCTATCGGAACGCCAGGCACATCAACGGCTCGAAGCAGAACCGGCGTGCCGACATCATCAAGGGTCGGTTCATGCTCTTCCGCCGCGAGCTGCTCCAGCGCGTGCCGCTTGGCGTTCCGAGTTCCGAGTTTGGAGTTTCGGGTTGGACGGACTCGAAACTCGAAACCCGAGACGCGAAACGGGAGCGCCCTGAGGCGCTCCTCTTCCGGTGCGACGACATCTACCTGTCCCTCTGCATCGCCGGCGGCCGGTGGGGCCGCCACCTGGTGCCCGGCGCGCTCGGCAAGCGATGGAAGGAGCTGGGGCAGGACTCCCGCGCCCTGGCCTCCGACCCCGGCCACTACGGGCGCCGCGACCGCGCCATCAAGCGCGTGCGCGCCTGGCTCCGGGGTGATGATTCAACACGGAGACACCCCTCGACGCAGCTCGGGGTAAACTCCGAGCACGGAGGAAGATGTGAAGGCCATGGAGTCTGTATTGGTCTCGGCGCTCTTACTACTCTGCGAAGCAGCGCTTCGCTGCGAAGCACGAGCCGCGATCTCGGGGGGGATTCTTCGTCCTGGAGGATTGAACGATGGGTCCGAAGTGTAAAGTCTTGCCCGCCGTACAGCGGGTGAAAAATCTGAAGCTCGCGGTTCTCTGTGCCCTCTGTGTCTGCGTGTTGAGCCTGGCGGCCGGCGGCTGCCGGCTGGTGGGTGGGAAAGTGAAGGCCACGGTTGCTGGCCAGACGCTTGAGGCCGAGGCCGAGGAGGTCGAGATCGAGGCGCCGCCGGCGACTGAGTGAGAACCGGGACCGGCATCTCGGCCGCCGTACGGCGGCCAAGGCCGCAGGCGAGTGCCTGTAGCCGGTTTTCGCGGAGCGAGGATGGGGAACCTGACGATCACCTGCTGCTCGGACCTGCACCGGGGGCCGCCGGGCCACCCGGCGACCGATGCCACGCCCGGCTGGGCCGAGGCCTGGTCCCGCATACGCGGGACGAAGCTGCGCCTGGGCGACATGGACGAGCTCTTGCAGTTCACAGCCGAGGAGATCGGCGCCTTGGCCGGCACGGACGTGGACGGCAATCACGACGAGGGCTCCTGCGGCCGGGCCGAGATGCGCATCGGCGACACGCTGTTCCTGCACGGGCACCGGTTCGACCATTGGACGCTGCGCCTGCTCGGCCCGGCGGTCTCGCGGCTGTTCCGAAAGGTGGAGGGCTGGTGGCCGGACGCGGACGTCAAAGCAACGGCCTGGCTCCAGAAGGCCCTGCGCGGCGGCCGCCACGGCTGGCGCGAGCACTACATCCGCAAGGCCGCGGGCTACGCCAGCAAGCGCGGGGCCCGGCAGGTCGTCTTCGGCCACCTCCACCAACGCTTCGAGGTCGTGGGCGAGGGCATCCGGGTCGTCTGCACCGGCTCTTGCGTCAACGGCCGCCTCGATTTCGTCCCGGTGCCGGTGGTGCCGAGCCCTGAAAGCTGAATTGTGACGGCTGAAATCCTGACACCTAACATTTACCCGCTTCTGGCGGGCCTAGCGCCTGACACCTGGTGTTTGCCATGCGCGATCAACTGATACTGCTGCGCGAGACGGACTGGGACGCGCTGATCATCCTGGACGCCTGCCGTGCCGACTACTTCCGCGACGTCTGCCGTTGGGTAGCCCCTTCAGGGCGAACCCCCTTCAGGGTGAACCCCGGCGCCTCGCCGGTAGCCCCAGGGGTCTCGCCGGTAGCCCCCGGCGTCTCGCCGGGGGTCGAGACGGTCCGCTCCCCGGGCAACTGCACGCCGGCCTGGATCGCGAAGGTGGGCCCCTTGCTTGCGCAGCGTCAGGTCCTCTACTTCAGCGCCAACCCCGTGGTGGACCGCGAGATCGCAAAGCGCGGGCTGGCCCTTCAGGGTGAATCCCTGGACATCGTGCCGCTCTGGGAGAGGCTTTGGAGTCGCCTGACGCACCTCAGCATCCCCTCCGTGCACCCTTGGGCGGCGGTAGGCGCCGTGCTCGGCCGGCTGGAGGATCTTGGACCCCGCGCATGCGGGGCCGTCGTGGTCCATCTCCTGCAGCCGCACTCGCCCTATATCGGCACCGTGCCCCTGGCCACGGGCCGATGGGGGCCGGACCGGACCGAGTTCGGGCGCGCCTGCCACGGCCTGGCCCGTCCCGACATCCTGGCGCGGGACGGCGCCCTGGATTGGAACACACTGCGCCGCGCCTACCGGGCAAACCTGGCGCTCGCCTGGCGCGCCGCCATGCACCTGGCAAGCCAGCTCACGGAACACGGCCGGAAGGTCGTCATCACGGCCGACCACGGCGAGCTGCTCGGCGAGGACGGCGGCAAGTTCGGCCACGAGGCGAACTGGCACCACCCGGAGCTCTACGAGGTCCCCTGGCTCGAACTGAAGGCTGAAGGCAGAAGGATGAAGTTTACCCGCCAGTCGTGTGGCGGGGCTGAAGAAGACGACGCAAGAACGAACAACGAACAACGAGCAACGAAGATGCTGGAGGCCCTGGGCTACCTGTCCTGAGCGCCGTTTACCCTGAGCGAAGTCGAAGGGCCGAAGGATGCCTGAGCTGGGCGAGATCTACACGGCCGACTACTTCCGCAGGCGCTTCGGCTATAGGGGGCCCTACCATCGCTTCACCGAGGCCATCCTGGAGGTCTTCGAGCCACAGTCGCTCGCCGACGTCGGTTGCGGCATGGGCTGGATCGTCGAGTACCTGATGCCGCGTCTGCCCGTCATCGGGATCGAGGGCAGCCCGGCGGCGATCGAGCAGATGAAGCCCCGCGTGCGCCGCCTCGTCCATCAGCACGACCTGCGCGGGCCCGCCATCCCGCAGATGGCGGACCACGAGCTGGTCGTCAGCATCGAGGTGGCCGAGCACATAGAGCCCGAGCACGCCGGGGCGTTCCTGGACTGGTGCACGCGGGGCCGGCGGCTGCTGCTGACGGCGGCCCCGCCAGGCCAGCGCGGCCGGCATCACGTCAACTGCCGCCCGCCCGAGTGGTGGGGCGCGCGGCTGGGAGAGCGTGGCTGGATGCTCAGCAGCGCCCTAACGGCCGCCTGGGTCGCCGCCGCCCGCCGGCGCACCGGGGGCTGCGGATGGGTCCTGCGCAACGCCATGTTCTTCGAGCGAGGAACGGACACGTGACCCGCAAACGCCTGACGGCCCTCATCCCCGTCCACAATGACGACTACACGCTCGACTTCTGCCTGCACTCCATCGTGGACCACTTCGACGAGATCATCGTCCTGGACGACTGCTCCACGGACCACACGCCGGACATCTGCCTCGACGTCGCTCAGCGACATCGCCACGTGCGCTACCTGCGCCACGAGGCTTGCCCGCCGTACGGCGGGCGAGCCCCGCCGTACGGCGGGGGCGGGCAGCAGCTCGGCTGGATCGAGTCGCGCACCCGGCTGATGAGCGAGACCGATTCCGACTGGCTCTTCTTCCTCGACTCGGACGACGTGCTCTGCGAGTACAACGCGCACCTATTGAGGGAGATCGCCGAGGGCGACGCTCCCATTGTGCGCCTTCAACTCTGCGAGCTGTGGGGCGATCTCTGCCACACCACGGGACGCCTGCGCCACTACGACCGCTGCCATGTCTTCTACAACCGGGCCCGCCTGATGAACGGCCTCTGGGGCGGCGGCAGCGCGGCCCGGCTCCAGGCCCGGGCCGGCATGCACCCGGTCAAAGGCCCGGGTCCGCTCTTCTTCCACATCAAGGGCGTCAAGCCCGACCGCCGCCTGGTCGAACGCGGGGCCATGCGGGCGTGGATGCGCGCCGGCCGCCCCGGTCGCCTGGAGGACTTCGCCGGTTTATCCCGAGCAGAGTCGAGGGGGTTCACCCTGAAGGGATTCACCCTGAAGGGCCTGGCCCAGATGACCCCGGAGGAGATCCACGCCCACGCCATGAAGATGCTCCTGCACAGCAAGCAGGACCGCATCCAGCGCTTCGACGGCAGCCCCATGCCGCCGAAGGTCATCCTGGACGCCCCGTACCGATTCGAGGTCGTCTACTGCGCGGGTGACCCCGTTGACCGCCGCGACCACGGTTGGACACCCCTTTCGTGGATCCCCGATCATGCCTGAGACCGGTTTCGTCCTTCATCCTTCATCCTTCAACCTTCCCGCAGCCTTGCCGTCCGTCACGTGTCTCTGCCCGACCTACGGCAGGTTTGAAAGGCTGCGGGACGCCGTCGCCTGCTTCCTGCTCCAGGACTATCCCGGCGCGAGGCGCCTGCTGATCCTGAACGACGCGACAGCTCCGATTCGTCTGGCCTCCGCGCGAAACTCGGAACTTCACCCGCCGTACGGCGGGCAAGCCCAGAACCGGCGCGTTGACGTGTTCAACGCGCCCGCCCGCTTCGCCACCTTGGGCCACAAGCGCCAGGCACTCCTGGATGCCGCCCAGACGCCCTTGGTGGCCCACTGGGACGATGACGATATCTACCTACCGTGGCACCTCACGATGCTGGTGTGCGCACTGCTGGGCCGTCCCTGGCCGCCGGCAGAGCGTTTCGAGCTTGCCCGCCGTACGGCGGGTGAAGTCTGGAGTTTCGAGTCCGCCCAACCCGAAACGCAAGACCCCGAACCCGAAACCTTTACCCGCCGAAGCCTCGGCGAAGGCGGGCCAAACCCGGAACCCGCGTGCGTGAAACCACGCGCCGCCTGGTGGGGCGTCGGCGTGCGCGAATGCTTCGAGGTGCGCGGCCCGTGCCACAATGTCTTCGAGGGGCAGATGCTCTTCGACAGGGAGCGGGCCCTGGAGCTCGGCGGCTACCCGCCTCAAGTGAGCGGGCAAGCCAGGGCCCTGCTGGGCAAGTTCAGGAATGCCGGCGAGCTTCACACCTGGAACCCCGCCGACCGCGACATCAGCTACGTCTACCGCTGGGCGGACGGGCTGCACCACATCAGCGGCTCGGGCGACAATCGGGCGAGCCACGACGGCTTCGGCGAGAAGAACCGCGACTTCGGCGCCGGCGAACCTCTGATTCCCAGCGGCCCCGCATGCGCGGGGCTCTGGGCCCGCGCCCGCCTGGCCGGCCAGTTCCGCAACATCTGCGCTGCCGTCGCCGGCCGCCTCAGTAAGTGCAGCGAAGATGAGCAAGGGAGCGGACACCATGCATGCCAAGAATGCCATGCTCACAACATTGAAAACCCACACAAAAGCCATGTTGAGGGGGCTCCGCCCTCGACGGAGGATGGAGCGTTCCGAAGGACGGACCGATGACCGCAAAGGATAGAGCGAGCGACAACAGGACCGCAACGCAGAATGCAGCGACTGTCCGGAACGTGTTCGCCTTTCCCCCAGAATCAAGCCTGCTCCGCACCAATCACGACCCCAACGGTGAGGAGACCTCTTGTCCCTGGCGATCGGAAGGAACCACGCAGAGCCATCACGGCTCCTTAGCCAACTCCCTGCGAATCAGGTTCACGAAGTCTTCGGCCTTCGCCAGAAGGCCCTTTGCCTCCGTTTCCGTGATCAGCCCAGCCTGGTCATAGAGCGCCTGATGCCGCTTCGTGCGCATACGGTCGAAGTAGGTGACCAGTTTGTGACGGTTCCTTCCCAAAGCCACCCGCATGAAAGCGAACGTGTTCTTGTGGCTCTCGGCGCCGGCGGGACGATAGCCCTGAGAGAACATGCACGCCCGCGAAGCCTGGAGTACGGCGTTGTAGGCTATGGCGAAGCCCCAGTCCCGGTCCTCGCCCATCATCTTCTGAGCCGTCCGCAGGTCGCGCTCTGCCAGCTCCATCGCCCGCCGCACTTCCTTCTGGGCGATCCGCTCTGCGCGGATGCGGCGCGATTTCAGCAGTTCATCGTACTTCATCAACGCTCCCCAGCACTGCCATTCTCGGGCCCGCCAGCACACGCGCAAGGAACCCCTGCTTCTCCTCCTTCCTACGCTCGAACTCCTCTCGGCTCAGAAGACTGTAGTTGACCGTCCGACCCAGTGCCTCCTCGGCTTCACCGACGGCGGCGTGGAGTGCCATATCGTCAACGTCGCCAACCACCATCAGGTCCACGTCGCTGCCCGGCCCGGCCTCCCCACTGGCCATTGACCCATAGACGAATGCCGCTTCGATCTCCTCGCACAGAGGACCAAGCCTATCGCGCAGCACGTCCACCAGCCCCACGGTCTTCAGTATGAGGCGCCGCAGGTCCGGATAGATCGGGCATTGCGTGTTGGCCTGGTAGTAGGTGCGGTTCCCGCTGACAGTCTTTGTAAGGATACCTGCTGCCAGCAGGTTCGGGAGTTCGGACTGTATCGTCCCCACCGCTTTGCCTGTCTGCCGAGCGACCTCACGGAGGTGATAACGCGCTTCGGGGTTCATAAGGAAGAGCCTGAGGACGCTCTGGCGGGTTTCTGCAAACAAGGCGTCAAGCATGACATCCATCCTCGTAGTGGTGTACGAGATTATCGTACAATCGTACGACATTCCCGTACGTTCTGCAAGCCGATTGCGTGCCGTTTCTCGCCGACCCAAGCGTCACCGCCTGGAAGCGCCGGGGCAAGTCCGGCGTCCGCGCAGCGCCGTCGAGGCTTGACAGGCGGTGCGCGACGGCCTAAAAGACTCCAAGAGAATGAACCGCAGAGACCCCGCCGGAGGCGGGCAAGCGCGGAGTTTACCCGCCGGAGGCGGGCACGCAGAGAACATGTAAGTAACAATGTCAATAGAAGCTGTTTGGTCTCAGCGCTCTCGGCGTCCTCAGCGGTGAGTCCTTTTCGTTAGACAGTCTAAGTTTGTGGCTCGCCGGACTGCCGGCCGACTGATGGATGGCAGGACAAGAGGTGGGCGTGCGAGCCTGCGCCATCCTGGCCGTGCCGGCCTTGCTCGCGTGCAGCGCCGTTGGGGCGGGCGCGGCAGAGCGGGCGGTCCCTGCGCCAATGCCCCAGGAGGAGATGGCATGGATTACTCGAAGGTCAGAGGATTCAACTATCAGCCCAGCTACGGTAGCAGCGCCCTCGAGGTGTGGCAGCGGTTCGACGCAGCCACCTTCCAGCGGGAGCTGGGGCTGGGCAAACGCTACTTCCCTCGTATGAGCGCGATCCGGCTGTGGCTCTCGTGGGACGCATTCATCCGTGATCCGGACCGGTTCTCGCGAGACTTCGACACGGCCCTGGGCATCGCGGCCGGCCATGGGCTGGCCGTCATGCCCGTGCTGTTCAACCGCTGGCACAATGACTTCCTGGACCTCGGCGGCATCTACCTGGACCACATCGTTCCGGGCCTGGGCTGGGCGCGGCGGGAGGGCATGTTCGAACCGTTCGTTGAGGCCATCGTCGGCCAGCACGCCGGCGATGAGCGCCTCTTCGCCTGGGACCTCTGCAATGAGCCGTTTGCGTATGCGTGCCCGCTGGAACAGATACCGCAGATCGTCGAGGCCGAGTGGAACTGGCTGAAGGCCCTCTACGATTCCTGCAAGGCAGTGGGAGCCCGGGCCCCCATCACCGTAGGCATCCACCCCGGCCATCGTCGAAAGGGCATCGAGCAAGTCGAG
>JAUVVP010000099.1 GCA_030604585.1 Planctomycetota bacterium
CGCCGGGCCACCCAGGGACACTATGCGCACGTCCGAAGGCAGCGACAGCGTCAGCGCACGATCGATGGCCAGGACACCGCCCACGCCCAGCGCCCAGACGGGCTGGTCGCCCTGGGGCTCCAAACCCAGGTTCCGGGCCAGGACGGCGAAATGGTCCAGACCGTACGTGAGCGGAATCTGGACCGTCTTCACCCAGGCATATCCCCGCAGCGTCTCGCGCACACGCGTGGCGAACTCCGACTCGATGTCCGGCGTGACGAGCAAGATGGGCTGGTATTCCAGGAGCGCCTGCAGGTGCTCCAGGCCCCTGGTGAAGCTGGACAGCCTCCTGTGGATCTGCACGTCGCCCCTGGCCACGAAAGGCTCCAGCCGCACGGCGGAAACGATGACCGCCGTGGGCGTGCCGAACGGATCAGGCAGCTCGCCGGTGTGAGCATCCTGCACGAACTGCCACGCGCCCAGCATCAGCAGCCTGTAGCGCTTCATACCCACGGACCCCATGTCCCTGGGTATGTGCGGCATCCCCTCGTCGGGCTCGTACGGCTCCCCCGGCGCCTTGGCAACGTCTCGCAGCGTGACATGGCCCTCGGGCCCGTCCAGTCCCACCGTCCCGGCCCTTGGCGCAAGCAGCGGGACGGAGTAGTTCCGCGGGTCCTTGGCGAGGACCTGGCCGGGAAGGACCCGCTGCCCATCCTCCACGCACAGCTCGGAGAACGCGAAGCGACGGCTCTTCAGGGGCAGGTAGAGCACGTCCGGCTCCGGAAGCACCTCCACCTCGGCGCTCGGACGGCCCTCGAGCCAGATGTTGTAACCGCCGTTGAGCTTCATATGACGCCACCCAGACATTCGTCCAAACGGTGACCGTACCGGCTGAAGACCGGCCGGAGATCGTCGGCAAGGAACTGCCCGAGCGCACGCCGTGCTCGCGGCCACACGCGCAGACAGTCCAGAGCGGAGCCGCACAGCTCGGCAATCTGCTCGCGAACGGCCCGCTGTCCCTCCTCTGAGGCGTCAGCAAGGGTGAACTTCGCACGCTTGGTGTCCGTGCCGAGCGTCTTCCCGGCCACCTCTTCCCTGCCGAGCACGTCCACGAGGTCGTCGGCGAGTTGGTAGGCGGTCCCGATACGGTAGCCCGCCTCCTCCAGCGCGGCCGAGAGCACCTCGTCCTCGCCCCCGCAGATGCAGGCCGTAAAGGCAAACAGGGGACCCGTCTTGCCCCGCGCCAGGCGCAGACACGTGGCCAAGTCCAGTCGCTTGCCCCGCAGTTTGACCTCCTGCTCGACCTCGGCGGCGCACACCTCACGCACCCTGGCAACGAAAGCGTTCAGGTAGCGGCCGCCTTCGGTCTGAAGGATAATGTCCACCGCTTCGCACAAGAGCATGTCCCCGACCAGGACCGCCCCGGACGGGCTGGTGAGCCGCCACAAGGTCGGCAGCCCGCGCCGGATCAGCCCGCAGTCTATGACATCGTCGTGGCACAGGCTGGCCGTGTGTACCATCTCGGTGGCGGCGCAGACTCGCGCTACGGTCAGGGCGGACGGCGCACCCACAACGGCAGCCGCCAGCCGTGCCGCCAGCCGCGTGCGAAGCATCTTGCCGGGCATCAACTGCGCCAGACTCTCGCCCGTGCTCATCAGGGGCGCGACCTTCTCAAGCCGTCCGGCGAGCAGACGGCGGACCTCTGAGACCAGATCAACGCCTTTGCCGGTGGTCGTAATGTCCGTCACGTTGTGCGTTCCTCTGTGCCGGCCTCACGGGAGTTGCCGCCGGCTCCGACGGCGCGGAGGCGAACCAACCAGCAGCCGCTCAACGGCGTTCCGCTGCCAGTGCGCCCTTCTCGACTACCTCCAGGACGCCTCTCATCTGACGATGATGCTCGCTGCATCACGTGGTGCAATGGAAGTCGTATTCGCCGGCCTCTTCGGGCGTGAACTCGAGGACGACCTGATGGCCGGCGCTGATCTCCACGCTCTCAACGCCGAGTGCAGGTATGGTGAACCCATGCATGACCGTGTCAACACTGCGAACGCGCAGCTTGACCTTTTCACCGGCCGGCACGACCACCCCTCGGGGACTGAAATTGCCCCTCTCGGCGTAGGTCTGGCGAGCCAGCTTATAGCCGAAATCAGCCGAGACGCTATACCCCACAAAGAGCACGGCGAACTGGAGCGGAACAAGCCACGCGGTCAGCACCGGCGTCCACGGGAAACCGGGCCTGACCCGTCAGCAGTCCTGTCTCACCTCGGCGCACGCGGCCGGGCGCGCGTTCCCGCCCGCCCTACTCGGCCCTGCGCCGCGTCCCGAGGCGCCGTTCGCTCTGCCTCGGCAGACCTACATCGCCCGGGCCGAGGGTATAGGATTGCTTAAGTCCCATACTTCGCTACAAAGCACCTCCATCGGCGCTCCCCAGAACTCCGACTACGGAAGATACCCACCTCGCCGCAACCCATCCCCCCAGGGCAGCTTGGCGGTGTGGAGCCGGCCGGCTCCCTGCCTCACTTCTTCTGCCCCCCGAATGCATCATCAATGTCGCGTCGGACATCCGCTTCGCGCAGTCCCTCTTTGAAGCTCAGAATGCTCCTTCCAACGCTCCGGGCGACCTTCGGCAGGCGCGCGCCAAAGATCAGAAGGGCCACAAACAGAATGGCCAGAACTTCCCAATGGCCCACCCCGAACATCTCACGTCTCCTTACTCAGGGAGCCCTTGCGGCATCGTTTCGCCAGCGCTTGCCGCCCGCCAGCGGGGGATCAGGACGCGAGGCCGATTCCTCGCAACGCCGCCCCCCGTTCGGATGCGCGCCCCCTCGCCGTGCGCTGACCCGGGGGAGGCCGATGCCCCCGATCCAGGATAGCAGGGCAGCCAGGAACCCGCAAGTACCTGTGGCACCCGCGAGCCCTCCAGAGGAGTGCCCACGGGGGCCAAGGCCGCTCCGGGCGGAGGATTTCACGCCTTCGCGACGTTAACGATCGTGTCAAAGAAACTCGCGCTGCCGCCGATCGGATCGGTCAGGCACACGTTACCAACCTTCCGGTCCTCGAGCATCAGGGGGTTGGGGGCAATGCCCCTTCCCCTGTTGGGGTCGCCTTTGACGAGCTTGCCGTCCACGGTCACGTCCCGCGAGCCGTATGCCCAGTGCCCGAAATGCCAGGAAACTGCAACTACGCCGGGCCTGATCCCCTCGATGAGCCGGGCCCTCCCCTGGATGCGCAGGGCCGTGCCGTTGCCCAGGTCAATCGTGCCGGTCGGGTTGGTCGGCGACATCAGTCTCACCATGTCGCCGTCGCCGATGCCAAGGCGTGCTCCATCCCTGCGGTTCATGAGGACCTTGTTCTCGGACATCATCTCTTTGAGCCAGAGATTGGCGGGCATGGTGCGGGAATGGCCGCCGAAGATCTCCTTGTAAGTGATCAGGTGAAGGGGGTACTGGCCGCCGGCTGTGGGCACGGGCTCGCCGTCGGCGAACATCTGCGCTTCCGCCCTTGGCAGACCGTCAAAGGATTGGCCCGTGATGCTGCTCTTGTGCTGTGCGGTCCGCTCCACGAACAGTTGGAACATGCCCTTGAAGGGGTGGCTCTGCTTGTCGCCCTTGTGCATCCGGTCGGTGTCCTCGAAGCGCCCGCCCCGGTTCAGGGCGTAGACCACGTGGGGCCAGTACTCTTCCCCGGCGGCCTGCCGCCAGCGCGCTTCGTCGTAAACGCTCTTGGGCAGATGCTGCCTGGCCTTGCGGAAGACGGCCATCTCCTGCTCGTCGGCGGCGGGCACGGGGTCGCCTTCCTTGTCGCCCATGGCAATGTTCGCCGCAGCCTTCAGGAACCAGTCTTCCTGACGATGGAGGTCCCTGCCGGGGCCGAAGGCGTCCTTTCCGAATCCGGGCAGGCCGAGCTTCTTGGCCAGGGCGATCAGGAGGGCCTCCAGGTTGATGGGCATCTCGGCCCCGTCCACTGTGGTGGTCTCCACAAGGGGCGCCACGACGGGCTGGCGCAGCTTGCTGACCGCCACGAGCATGGCCGGCGTGATGTGCGGGGTGCCCCATCGCTCCCAGACCGCCGTGTCCGGGAAGATGTAATCGGCGTACATCGAGGTCTCGCCGACGACGATGTCGCAGGCGAACACGAGGGGGATTCTCTTGGGGTCGCGGATGATGTCTATCTGCTTGTGGCCGGCGGGACAGGAGAGGGCCGGCGTGCCCTTGTGCAGGAAGAGCGCCTTTACCGCGTAGGGATACGCATCCCCGGCCGAAGGGATCACCTCCTGGTAGAGGTTCGAGGTGAGGGGATACCAGGGACGCCTGGCGGGGTAGCCGCTGAAGAGCGTGCTCTCCTCGTATCGCGCCTTCTCGCGATTGCAGGTCACTCCGAAGGCCGGGAACTTGTCCGGATGCAACTTCGAGAAGTTGTAGGGGTTGCCCGCCTTGCCGCCGAACTCGTGCCAGTGCCCGCCGCCCTTGGCCATCCCGCCCTTCCAATCGGGGTTGCCGATCAGGACGTTCAGCGTGATGATCGCCTGGGCGTTGTAGTAGCCGTTCGCGTGCTGCACGGGGCCCCGGTAGAACTCGGCCATCGCGCGCTTCCCGTACGACGTGAACTCCCGGGCCATCCTGACGATGGTCTCTTCGTCCACGCCGCACGTGTCGGCGTAGTGGGCAAGCGAAAGCTCCCCGAGGCGGTCCTTCAGGAGGGCGAAAGCGCTCCTGGTCACGATGCCGTCCTGCGTCCAGTCGGCCTCCAGGTCACCCTCAACCGGGTTCTCATTGTCGTTGGGATCAACGGCGGAGAGCGCGCCGTCGCGACTGACGACGAACTGGTCGCTGGGGCCGAGGCCGACCTCATCGGCGCGCAGGTAGCCGGTCGGACGGCCCTCTTCGATCTTCACCAGGTAGGAAGCGGCGGTCCAGGAGGTCTCCGCATCGCCGGCCGCAGCGGCGGCATTGGCGTTCTCCAGGAAGCGCCTGTCAAAGCGGTCGTTCTCGATTATCCAGCGCGCCATGGCCATGGCGAAGGAGCCGTCCGTGCCGGGCTTGACGGGAATCCAGTGGTTCGCCATGGCGGCGGACTTCGAAAGCCTGGGGTCCACCACGGCAAAACGCAACCCCCTCTCGGTGATCCCCTCGCTGACCAGGCCGGAGAGCAGCGGGGGGCCGAAGTTCGATTCGCAAAAGCCGGTGCCGAAGAAGATGACGAACGCCGCCGCCGAGAGGTCCGGCTTCATGTGCGTCTTGCCCTTGCCCCAGTTGCCCTTGCTCCACGGGCGCGTCATCTCCAGGAAGGCGATGTGGTGGCTCTGTTCGCAGATCGTCGTGTGCTCAAACGCGTTGACGGACCCGAAACAGTCGTGGGTGAACCACTTCATCAGCTCCTTGCGCCCGTGCTCGATGCGTCCGGCAAGGAAGGCGAACTGGTTGTTCTTCGGGCCCAGGTCGGGATGCTCAGGATCGATCAGGGCCGACAGATGCTCCCCGTGCTTGTCCCTGAAGTCCTGGACCGTCATCTCCTTCTTGCGGAGCCGTTTGACGTCGTCGCCCATTGCGGCGGCCACTGAGCGGTCGCGCACGACGCACACGTCCTTCAGACCCGCCACGTGCCCCTCGCCGAACAGGTCGCCGCCCTCGACTATCTCCTCCACCGCCTTGTGGAAGTCAACCGTCACCCACTGGTTCGCCCCGCGCGGGGTACCGGGCTTGCGCTTGAGCACTTTGCGGATGCGGTAGGGGTCGTAGAGGGTCTCGATGCCCGCCTGTCCCTTCGGGCAGATCTTGCCCTCGACGGCCGCCCCTTCCTTCAAGGAGCTCTTGTAGGGGACATTCGGGACGTTCGTCTGCGGCGAGAAGGGATTGCCGTCAATCTTGACCAGCACGCCGTCAACTACCTTGCACTTGATGGGACAGGCCGTGTGGCAGTTCAGGCACACGGAGTAGATGATGTTCTCCGGATCGTTGTGGTGGTAGTCGTAGTCCCCGCGGTCAAGCTCGTCCAGATGCTGCGCGTGGGCCAGGCGAGAGAAGACCGCGCCTATGCCCCCCGCCAGGACGCCGCAGCCGCCCAGGAAGGCCATGGATTGCAGCAGGCCGCGTCGATCCGTCCGGCCGCCCGTTGTCATCGTTCTCTCTCCATTCGTTCCCGTCGTCATGACAGTGAACCCCCCTCCGAAACCGGTTCGGCGACCGTGCCGTTGAGCGCCAGCACTCTCAGGGCCAGCAGCAGGGCCCAGATGCCGACCGCACCGGCCCCCACGCCAACAAGCCATTCATTGACGCTGGGGAAGTAGCCGACGGCGTTCCGAAAGTGCTGGTAGGCCTCAGGAAGGCCCGGGAACTCGGGAGCGATGAGCGGAGGGATCACGGCGTTGAACCATCCGCCCAGGGCCCCCACCACCACGGCGAGCCCCGTCGCACCGATACACCGGATCGAGCCGGCGGTCGAGCGGCTCACAATGACAAGGATGGGCACCAGCACGCCCAGACCGAGTTGCACGATCCAGAAAATCCACCAGTACGGCCCGAACAGCATCAGCTTCCAGGCCGTGACGTGACTCGGAATGCCGCCGTAGAACGTGACCAGGGCCTCCGAGGCATGCAGCAGCACTTCTAGGACGACCAGGCCGACTATGATCTTCAGCAGGCTCTGAAGCAGCCGGAGTTTCCGCTCTCTTTCGATAGGCATTGCCGCGGCCGCCAGGAGCGTGAGCAGTCCGACTCCCGAGACGGACGCCGAGACCAGGAAGATGATCGGAAGCAGGCCGGTATACCAGGTGGGACGCGACTTGATCACGGCGAAGAGCGCGCCGGTGCCGCCCCGCACGAAGATGGCAACCACAAGGCCGACGCAGCCGACCACCTTCAGCCGCCGCTCGGCCTTCTGCCGCCAATCCGCATCCGGCACCGCCCCGCCCAGGGACAGGAGCCGGTAGAGGCCGCGCAGCGGGCCCCCTTCGGCGGCCATCCGGGCCAGGGACGGCTTCAACACCAGATACAGC
>JAUVVP010000192.1 GCA_030604585.1 Planctomycetota bacterium
ATAATGCATAGGAACTCCTATTTCAAGAAAAAATGTTAGCTATTGAAGTCCCGGGCCCCAGAAGGCGCGGGAACGGCGCACCTTCCACGTCCGGGTCGTGTACAAGGCGTTTCTGGGCGTTGAGGATGTGCTGGAGGAGGTGGAGAAGTTTCAGCAGGGAGGAGAATAGTGAGACGGGGTTCGAGAGAGCACACGGTTCCGGGGGACAGGCACTACACCGTATTCGAACCGGCCATCGAGGTCGAATCGGGCGAGACGATCGTGGTCGAGACGATCAACCACATGACGCCCGTGGTGCGCACGATGGATGACCTGCATCCCCATGGCTCAAGCGAGTACCAGGAGCGCGAGGAGACCGGGCCGATCGCCGTGCGCGGCGCCGCTCCCGGCGACATGCTGGCGGTGCACATAGAGGGCATAGAGGTTGTCGGGCTGCCCCACGCACACGGCTGGGGCCCGCTGGGCGACGTGTATCCGCAGGAGCCGCGCGCCTTCCCGGTCCAGGACGGCCGTTGCTGGCTGCCCGGCGGCCTCAGCGTACCCCTGTCGCCCATGATCGGGGATATCTACACCACTCCGGCCGACCCCTCACCCCCGTACTTCGATCACGGCGGCAACAGGGACTTCACCGAGATTCGGCCCGGCAACACGCTCTACCTGCCCGTCTATCACAACGGCGGCCTGCTTGTGCTGGGCGATGTCCACGCCTTCCAGGGGGACGGCGAGGTCTTCGGCGAAGGCGGCGAGTGCGCAGCGGACGTGACCGTCACGCTCGAGGTGGACCGCAGGTATCACTCCGGCCGCCCGCTGGTGGAGACACCCGACGCGCTGATAACGCTCGCCGGGCGTGGGAACCTGTGGGACAGCCTGCGGCTTGCCGTCCAGGATATGGTCGCCCTCCTGGAACGGGTTCACGGCATCGAGCGGGGCGACGCCTACGTATTCTGCACGATGGTCGGCTCAATCCGACTCGGCTGCAGCATGTCCAGCAAGGGCGACACCGAGAACAGATGCCTCGTCGGCCTGAGCTTGCCGAAGGGAGCGTTCCGCTGATGCCCCGCCGGACAGGAACAGGATCGCGGCGCCGCTCCTGCTCTTTGGCGTTCCCGCCCTCCCCTTCTCATCGGCCGCGTCGAAGACAACCTTGACCTCGAGGGGGCCGCGCTCGAACTCGCACGTCACGAACACGATCCGGAATGAACCCCTCTCTTCAGTGCGCGTGGCCACCTGCTGCTGAAATGGGCCGGCCTTGGCGGTGACTGCAATGGAAACGAGCAAGGCCAACGTCCGCCTTGTCATCACCGATCCCTCCCGCCGTGAGCCGGGCTACTCGACGACAACGGCGGTCCCGTAAGCCAGAAGCTCCGCCGCGCCGCTCATGACCTCGGAGGTCGCAAAGCGGAGCGATACGACGGCGTTGGCGCCCAACTGCTCGGCATTCTGGACCATCCGGTCGAGCGCCTGCTCCCGAGATTCACCCATGAGTTTGGTGTACTCCGTTATCTCCCCGCCGATCATGTGCCGGAAGGCGGCCTTGATGTCCTTGCCGATGTGCCGCGCGCGGATCGTGTTCCCCCGGACAACCCCGAGTGTCTGTTTGATCGTTTTCCCAGCAACCGTCTCCGTGGTCGCAATGATCATCTCTCGACCTCCTTCGAGTACTTGTCCACTTTACGAACCGCCAGCCGCTCGCGCAGCAGGGAGACGAACAGGACAACCGTCCCGAACACGAGGGCGACTACGCCCACCTTCAGCAGAACGGCGATGCCGGGGTCCTTTATCATCTCCTCGATCAGCTTGAACCCGCCGTAGCACAGGACGATGATCGCCCCCACTGAGAACAGGACCCATCCCAGTCCCCGCTCAAGTCGGTTGTAGACGCTGCGCCAGTAGCGGGCCAGTTCGGCGTCTGTGGGTTCTTTGAACTCCATCATGGAAAGCTCCTCTTTCAGTTTGGTCAGTTGGGCGAGTTCCCGCGCACACGCCTCGCAGTCCGCCAGGTGGTCCTCCAAGAGGGCACGCTCCTCAGGCGGCAGTTCGTCGTCCAGGTATCCCGTTATCAGGGGCTTGAATTCGTCGCAGCTCATGGCTCCTCGTCAGTCAGTTCGTTGCGCAGCGCCTGGCGAGCGCTGTGAAGTCGAGACATAACCGTCCCCATCGGAATGCCCAGGGCCGCCGCTATCTCCTTGTAGGACATGCCCTGGAAGTGGCTCATGACGATGATCTCGCGGTGCTTAGAGGACAGGGCCAGGATGGCCTGCCACACGCGGTCGCGCCGCTCGTTGCGCTCGGCCAGCAGGACCGGGTTCGACTCGGCGGAAGCCTGGGCGTGGCCATCGGAGAGCACCACCGTCCTTCTTCGCGCACGGCGCCTGAGGTGGCTCACACAAACGTTGCGCAGGATGGTGGCATACCACGGGAAGAAGGGAAATCGAGTGTCGAAGCGCTTGATGTGGCGCCATGCACGCACGAACGCCTCCTGCGACGCGTCGAGGGCGTCCTCATAGCTGCCAAGCAACAGAGAGGCCGAGCCGGCCGCCGCCCCGGCATACCTCTTCACTATAATGCCGAAGGCCTCCTTCTGGCCGGCCTGAGACCGCAGGATCAACTCAGCCTCAGATTCTTCCACAGAGGACCGGTCCTGATCTTGAGCTATCACACTATACTCCGACCGGTGTCCCTTTATTCAGCGCACCGACGTGAATGCATCCGATTCCTCCCGGCCGGCGCCGGGCAGCCGCGGGAGCGCTAAGGTGCGGCCCCGGTTGTCCGAGCAAACGGGGCGACGAAGCCGAGGGAGACACGTTCCGCAGGTGCACCACTACGCCATCGCTATCTGCGTGAACTTCTCCACCTGTTCTTTGATGGCCCGTTCGGTGGGCAGTCTTTCCATCGAGCTGGCGCCGTAGAAGCCGTGGATACCCTCGCAGTTCTTCAGGATGTAGGCGGCGTCATCGGGCTCGGCGATGGGCCCGCCGTGGCACAGGACGATGACGCCTTCCCGGATGCCCCTGGCCGTGGCGGCGATCTCGTTGATCAGCGGCACGCATTCTTCCAGGCCTCTGGCGGTCCTGGCCCCAATGGAACCCGACGTCGTCAATCCCATGTGCGCCACCAGGATATCGGCTCCGGCCTCCGTCATCTCGACGGCGTCGCCTGCACTAAACACGTACGGCGTGGTCACCAGGTCCAGTTCGTGGGCCATGCGGATCATCTCAACTTCCTTGTCATAGCCCATGTTCGTCTCTTCGAGATTGGCCCGAAAGACCCCGTCTATCAGCCCGACCGTCGGGAAGTTCTGCACGCCGGCGAAGCCGACCGCCTTGACCTGCTCGAGGAACTTGTCCATCAGGCGCATCGGATCGGTCCCACAGACCCCTGCCAGCACGGGCACAGCCCTTACCACCGGCAGGACCTCGTTGGCCATCTCCAACACGATGGCGTTGGCGTCGCCGTAGGGCATCAGGCCGGCCAGGGAGCCGTGTCCGGCCATGCGGAACCGGCCCGAGTTATAGATGACGATCAGGTCGATCCCGCCGGCCTCTTCCCACTTGGCGCTTATGCCGGTGCCGGCCCCCCCGCCGATGATCGGCTTGCCCTCGGCGATCTTCTTGCGCAGCCTGTCCAGAATGCCGGCTCGTGATTCGGCCATTGCGCGTACCTCCCCTTCGGCCAGGTTCTCAGAGGCCAGAGCTTTGCCCGGCCGTCAGCATGGTTCCCACAGGTGCACGTACATGCTCTCGGCCCAGCCGTGGCTGATGATGCCGAGGCGCCCGGGTTCCAGCTCGATGATCTGAGTCCCGTCGTGGTGTTCGAAGCGGTCGTCCAGCATGTAGCGGTACCAGGAGCGTCCGGCCGCGTCCGCCTTCTTGTAGACGAGCAGCCTGCTGCGGCTGCGGTACGGGTAGAGCTTGTCGTGCTCGCCGCAGATGATCTCCACCTCGCCGTCGCCGTCCAGGTCGGCCACGCCCACGGAGTGCGGGCAGCGCACCGTGTCTACGACGTGCACCTCCCAGGGCTCGTTGCGCGGGTCAACGGGGTGCTCGAGCCAGGCGAGGCGGGTGAACGGTGTTTCCTGCTCACCCAACTCCTCTTCCCCGATGATGATGTCCAGCCGGCCGTTGCCGTTCACGTCGGCGACGGCCAGGCGTGCCGTCTTGAATCCCTCGGCGATCCGATGGGGGTTGAAGGTCCCGTCCCCCATGTTCTCCAGCCCGTAATGGCCGGCCACGATGTCGATCCTCCCGCTGCCGGTCAGGTCAACGGCGACCATTTCCTCACCGTAGGGGACCTCGGCCAGTGTGCGCTTCGGCCAGGGATGTTGCCTGGGGTCATCGGGCATCTCGAACAGTTCCGGGAACCTGCCGCCGGGGCCGTGGTAGCCTGCCACCAGTGCAAGCTTACCACCCGGCAGTATCGGCGCGAGCGCTGTGCCGTGCGGCCAGGCCCCGCTCCCGGTCCCGATGGGATGCTCTTCCCACTTCCCGTTGAGGGGATCGATGGGTTTGAGCCAGCACAGCTCGCTGGAGAGCGCCGCGTACCAGTTGTCCGCGCCCGCCCTGCGCTTGGTGGCGATGATCTCCTTGCGGCCGTCACCGTCGAGGTCGTAAGTGTTGACGACCTGGTAGATGCCCGGAATCTCGTAGCGGTCCCACGTGGGGTTCTTGTACCACCAGGCGGCGCAGAGCACGTCGTCCCGCCCGTCGCCGTCCTCGTCGGCGGCCAGGATGTCGGTCCCCGTCCACGCCTTGTCGCGGTCAAGGAAACGGTGACGAAAGCTAAGCTATGGGGAAGCCTCTCGGCGGCGCTTCCAGACCTGCACGCGCACCTGATAGCATTCCTTGCCGATGAACTCGCGCACGCCGTCGCCGTCCAGGTCATGGGCGAGGGCCTGATGCGTGCCCGTTCCCTCGTAGGCCACCTCCCGGTCCCAGTGGGCGCCTCCGTCCAGCGTGGTGTACTGGATAAGCCGCGCGTCCCAATTGCGCGGGGCATTCCACCCGCCCTTGGCCATCTCCGCGAGGAAGATGTGCACCGCTCCAGTGTTCTCGCGCCAGGCGGTGAGCGAATGGGCGTAGTAGAGCGGCCGATCCAGGGGATGCTCGACCCACGGATGATCGCGGTCTTCCAGGACCCGATTCTCAAACCAGGAAAGCCGCCCGTCGAGGAACTCGGACTCGGCGATCACCAGGTCCGGACGCCCGTTGCCGGTGATGTCCACAAAGGCTGCGCGGCACATCTCGCGGAACCCCGGCGCTACGACGCTACGTTCCCACTGCTCGGCAAACGGCCCGTCGTCAGGCGGCCTGAAAAGGTATGGCCCAGAGACGATCTCGATGCGCCCGTCGCCATCAATGTCCGCCGCGTCAGTGCCTTCCATG
>JAUVVP010000153.1 GCA_030604585.1 Planctomycetota bacterium
GTCAACCAGCCCCTTGGCGGTGGCTTCGAGAATCTGCCGCGTCAGCGAGCCGGTTACGAAACGGCTGAGCATCTCCACGCGGACCGGATAGTCAGCCATCCGCTCCCGGAAGGTGCGGAAATGCTGCTGCGCCAGCACGGTGGTCGGCACGAGCATGCCCACCTGCCGCCCTCCCATCACGGCCCTGAAGGCGGCCCGCATGGCCACCTCCGTCTTGCCGTAGCCCACGTCGCCGCAGATCAGCCGGTCCATTGGCCGTTCGGCGCACATGTCGCGCTCTATCTTGCCGATGGAGTCGAGCTGGTCTTCGGTCTCCTCGTAGGGGAACTCCGATTCGAACTGCTGCTGCCACTCTGTGTCGGCCGGAGCGGCGATGCCGAGCTGCGTCTCGCGGATCGCCTGCATCTCGAGCAGCTCGGCGGCGAGGTCTTCCACGGCCGTCTGCGCCCGCTGCCTGGCCCGCACCCACGATGCGCCCCGTATGCGGCTCAACTGGGGCCGGCGGCCGCCGATGCCGATGTAGCGGTGCACCAGCTCTATGCGGTCACATGGGACGTGGACGTGCACAGTGTCGGCGAACTCGATGGCCAGGAAGTCGCGCCTCGTCCCTTCCTCCTCTATGATGCTGGTTCCCAGGAAGCGGCCGATGCCGTGATTGACGTGGATCACCAGGTCGCCGGGCTCCAGTTCCTGGATCGACTCCAGCGGTCTGCCTTCCCGCCCGTGGGGTATGATACGCCGCTGGCGGTAGCGGCCGAATAGACGGTGATGGGGGATCAGCGCCAGCCCGGCCTCCCGGCAGAGCACCCCGTGGTTGAGGCGGCCCATGCCGAACCGGAGCCGGTCCAGATGTTCGAACTCCCTGTCCCGCAACAGGTTGCGGAAACGCTCCGCCTCCGCCGGGCTTATGCAATAGACTACGGTCTCCTCGTAGTCGCCGCAGATGCGGCCCAGTTCGGCCAGCGTCGAGTCCAGGTCCGGCCCGAACGTGTTCCTCTGCTGAATGGCGATCGTGACGGCCGCCGCGTCGTCATCCCCGTCGCCGTCGAAGGTCACCGAGGGGTGGGCGGCGAGCATGGCCTTCAGTTCCTCGGGCGGCGTCAGGAGGTCCTGCTGCTCGGTCTGCTCGAAGACCTCCCGGGCGCGTTCCCACAGGCGCTCGGGCTCGACGGGAAGAACGACGGCCCCCGGCGGCAGATAGGACAGCAGGTTCGCGGCCGCGGCCGCCTTGCCCCGGCCCGGATGCTCGGAGATGGCGAGCATGCAGCGGGAGATGCGTTCCGTCGAGAGCTGCGTGGCCGGCTCGAAGGTGCGTATCGAGTCCACCTCGTCGCCGAAGAACTCGACGCGCACCGGCAGGGGAGCGCCGTGCGAATAGACGTCCAGGATGCCGCCGCGCAGGCAGTATTGGCCCGGCAACTGCACCTGCGGCACGCCCGCGTAGGCGTTGTCCACCAGCCAGGCGACCAGCTCGTGCGGGTCGGCCCCGGCGCCCACCTCGACCGTGCGCGACCCCCGCCGCAACTGGTCCACCGAGCAGGTCGGCTGGACGAGGGCGTTGACGCTGGTGATGACGACGCGCGTCTGCGGGACGGGCTCCAGGTAGCCGAACTGGCCGGGGGCGTAGGCGTCCTCCTCGGCCGGGCCGAAGGCTAGGTGGCGGAGCACGCGCAGGCGCGCCCCGAGGATCGCCTCGCTCGGCTCGTCCACGTCGCCGGGCAGGACCTCGAGGGCGGGGAAGTGGCAGGCCAGGCCCTCGCGGAAGAGGTTCATGTCCTCGGCGAATTCCTCGGCCTCCGCCCCCGTGGGGCAGACGACCAGGGCCGAGGCGCACACCTTCCCCGTCAGCCAGGCAGCGACAAGGGCCGAGCCGCTGCCCACCGTGCCGATGACTTTGACCTTCGCGTTGGCGCGCAGAAGGTCCGGCAGTTGCCTGACCGCAGGCAGCCTGCCGATCCTGTCCAGTACCTCCGGCATCCCGGTAACGCGCGAGGGGAGCGGAGTCGCGGCGCTGCCTGCGCCGCGTCCATTATACACGCCGGCGGCGGGATTGGTAGGGAAGGACGCAGCGCAGGCGGAAGCTTGCTGCTCCACACCGAGGGTGCCACGCCCAAGCGATGGCTTGAGCGTGCTCCTCCGCACTGGGCGTGCTCCCGGCGGGCCGCACCGGCCCCGGCTCCTGTGCGGTTGCTAACTGGCGGCGGCGGCCCACTCGGACAGGGGGATGACTTCGGGCTCCGGGGCACCGCGGCCGGCGGGGCGGAACAGCACGGCGACGCGCAAGGCGCGCCGCCCCTCGGGGATCGGCAGGCGGAGGGCCAGCTTCCGCGTCCCCTCGTTCTGGTTCTGCGGCGGCGGCGGGGAGGTGGACAGGACTTCGAACGCCGCGCCGGCCGGCTCCAGCACCTTCACCTCCAGGCGCTTGCCGCCTTGCGAGAGGACCGCACCTTCGCCGTCGAGTTCGGCCTCGGACTCGGTGATGAAGCTCCAGGTCAGCTCGCCGGCCGCATCCTTCGCCTCGACCTCGTCCTGGACGAGGACGGCGGCCCGGTTCAGCATCATCACCCCGCGCCGGGCGCCCTCGGCCGCGTCGGCGTAGGCCTCCCCCAGGTCGCAGATGGCGTATGCCCTCTCGGGCGAACTGTGGAAGGACTCGATCCGCGCGACCGCTTCGGGGTCCTGGTTCCGACCGTCCAGCGCAACGACGTTGTGGCCTTCGGTGTTGGCGCGGAAGTAGGTCCAGCGCAGGTCGCCGAACCAGCCGGGCAGGCTGTAGGCGTCCGCGCCCAGGTCGGCCACCCACCGCACGCCGTGCGCGTCGAGGACGAACGAGCCCAGGTCCAGGTGGCCGTGGTTGACCTTGTTGTCTCCGCCTTTGAAGCCGACGTAGAGGGCGTCGCCGTCCCAGCCGCTGCGCAAGCAGACGACCTCGGCGCCGCGGAAGTAGGCGTCGAGCGGCCTGGGCGCGCGGGCCGGCGGCTGCTGCCACCACAGGAGGGTGGCGATGTCCTTGTGGGCGTCGTGGTCCCAGCGTTCCCACTCCCAGCCCGCGTACGCGGGGCGGCCGAAGCGGCGCGCCAGCCAGAACATCGCCGGGGCGTTCGCAACGCGCGAGGTTGCGTCGGCGAAGTTGAAGGACCGGCCGACGGGGCCCGTGGTGTGCAGGCGGAACTCGCCCGTCTTCGAGAAGCCTTCCGCCTCCGACAGGCCGAAGTCCGTCCCCAGCGCCGACTCCAGGCAGGCGAAGAAGGCGGCGATGTAGCCCGTGGCGTACTGCCAGTACATGGGGCCCTCCCCGCAGGCGCCGTCCGGGCCGTAGCTGGCCATGGCCGTGGGATAGTGTTCGATTGCGAAGCGCAGCGCCCGCTCGGCGACGCCCCGATGTTCGTGGGCAACCGCCAGGGCGCCGATCCCGCAGCCGCCGTGGCAGACCTGGTTCCAGTTGTGCTCCACCACCGACCACCAGACTTCCTGCTCGCAGCCGTCGATGTAAGGGCCGAGCCCCGTCTCGACGATGGCCCCGCCGATCACGTCCCGCTCGTCATCGGACATGCAGGGCTGCGTCCAGTCGTAGCCGATGCCGAGGGCGTGTGTCATCTCCGCCACGTCGAGGAAATGCGAGGGGTTCCAGGTCGAGAAGCCCGCGGCCGTCAGCATGAAGCGGATCGCCCTGCGTGCATAGCTCTCCTGGTCGGTCAGCAGATAGGCGCCGGCGAGCGTGCGGATGCTCCACAGGTAGCGGCGGGACGTGCCGAGCATCGTGTGGCGCACGTCGAACCTGGGTTGGGGCGGCTCCCGCTCCAGCAGGGCGTCCGCCTGCGCCACCAGGCCGGCCTTGATCGTGCGCAGCTCGTCGCAGGATTCGACCCGCTGGCGCAGGTCCTGCACCGAATCGGGTGTGACCAGGAGGTAGGGATGCCGTAGGGTCAGGGTCTTCAGCGGCTTGTTCGAGTCTGGGCTCATTCGGCGCTACCTCGCGTGTAGCTCGGGCCCTTGGCCGGATCGGTCATTCCGAGCCCCATCTCGGGCGCGAGGAATCTCGATCACGCGGTGGGCGTCACAAAGCCAGCAACCCGCGTATCACATGGCGGGCTCCCAGATCGAGATTCCCGCCGTAGGCAGGTAAACCTCGTCGCGCGCCATTGTGGCTGCGCGCTCCTCGGAATGACAAGGAGCAGGTGCCCTGCCTTTTGCGCTCAGGCTGGCACGTCGGGCACGCGCAGGTGCCAGTCCGTCTCGCGCTGGTAGGCGGCGCCGGCGCGCAGCAGGGCGGCCTCGTCCCAGTGAGTCGCCATCAGTTGCATGCCGATCGGCAGGCCGCCATCGGTGAAGCCGCACGGGAGCGAGATGCCGCAGTTGCCGGCCAGGTCGCAGGGGATGGTGAAGACATCGTTCAGATACATCTCGAGCGGGTCTTCGGTCTTCTCGCCGATCTTGAAGGCCGGCGTCGGGCTGGTGGGGCCGAAAAGGAGGTCCACTTCCTCGAAGGCCCGGTCGAAGTCCTCCTTGATGAGGCGCCTGACGCGGGCCGCCTGCAGGTAGTAGGCGTCGTAGTAGCCGCTGCTGAGCACATAGGTGCCCAGCATGATGCGGCGCTTCACCTCGTCGCCGAATCCCTCGCCGCGCGTCTTGCTGTACATGCCGATCATGTCGGCGTGGCCTTCGCTGCGGTGGCCGTACTTGACGCCGTCGTAGCGGGCCAGGTTGGAGCTGGCCTCGGCGGTGCAGATGATGTAGTAGCAGGCCACCGCGAAGCTGGACAGCTTGCCCCCTTCCATGTCAATGCCGCTGTGGGGCAGCGAGACGTCCACGAAGCGCACGCCGAGCCGCTCGAACTCCCGCCGGGCCTCCTCCAGGGCCGCCGCCACCTCGCCGTCCAGGCCCCCCTCGATGAAGAACTCCCGCGGCAGCCCGAAGGTCAGCCCCTTGACCGGCCCTGCGAGGGCGGCGGCGTAGTCATCCGGCTCCCGGCGAGTGCAGGTCGAATCGCGCTCGTCGGGCGCGGCGATCACCTGAAGCAGCAGGGCGGAGTCTTCGACGGTCCGCGTGATCGGCCCCACCTGGTCGAGGGAGCTGGCGAAGGCCACCACTCCGTAGCGGCTCACCCGGCCGTAGGTCGGCTTCAGGCCGACGACGCCGCAGAGGGCGGCCGGTTGGCGGATCGAGCCGCCCGTGTCGGTGCCCAGCGCCAGCGGCGCCATGCCGACGGCGACGGCCGCGGCGCTTCCTCCGCTGGAGCCGCCGGGAGCGCGGCTGGTGTCCCACGGGTTCCTGGTGATCTTGAAGCCGCTGTTCTCGGTCGAGGAGCCCATCGCGAACTCGTCCATGTTGGTCTTGCCGATGATGACGGCGTCCTCGGCCAGGAGCCGTTCGACCACGTGGGCATCGTAAGGCGGCACGAAGTTGTACAGGATCTTCGAGGCACAGGTGGTCCGCACCCCGCGCGTGCAAATGATGTCCTTGACGGCTATCGGCACGCCGGCCAGCAGGCCCATCTCTTCGCCGCGCGAGCGCTTCTCGTCCAGGGCGCGGGCCCGCTCCAGGGCTTCCTCTTCGGTCACGGTCAGGAAGGCGTCAACGGCCGGCTCGCTCTGCCGGATGCGGGCCAGGTGCTCTTCGATGATGCTCCCGGCGGTCCGCTCGCCGCTCAGGAAAGCGTTGCGGATGCTGGTAGCCGTCGCCGGGGCGTCGCTCATGGTGCTCTGGATCGATTGGTCAAGATGGGGAGACGGCATTGTAGCCCGCATCCTGCCGCCGTTCAAGGAATGCGCGGAAGAGCCATTTTCGCTGTTGACGTCGCGAAAGGCGCCGGCCCAGAGCCCGCGAGGCATGTCATTCTGAGGGCCGGATCCTGTAGGCGCGAAGAATCTCGTCGTAACTCCTTGCGCAACAACCAGATCCTTCGGCGCCTAAGCCGAGGCGCCTCAGGATGACAC
>JAUVVP010000213.1 GCA_030604585.1 Planctomycetota bacterium
GCGCAATTGAGTGAGCGCGCCGAACCGTGCTTGGTTGTTAGTTGCCAGTTGTCAGGTGTTAGTTGGGGCTCTGATCAGCTTGCCCGGGTTTCGCAACCTATTGTGTAGCAATGAGTTACGACACCGCCGGCGACTAAGAACTGCCAACTGTCACCTGCCCTGGCCCGTCTCACCGTATCAGGCGGGACTCATTAAGCGACCGCGCAGGTGCTTAGCATGGCTGCGAGCGCCGCCACAATGCGCTCCGGCAGGATGCGCGCGAGGCATTGCGCCTGTTGTCGGCATTCGCTTCGCGCCCGGATGCCGCGGTGCGGCAAGCACCGGCACCTGCACTGCTCGAAGGCCGAGATGGCCTTGAACCTCTCCGTGCCACCACGCGGGTCCGAGGGGAAGACCTCGGTGGGTCCGTAAAGGGCGACCACCGGCAGCTCCGAGGCCAGCGCTACGTGCAGTAGGCCGCCGTCCACCACCAGGGCGGCGTCGCACTTGCGCATCACCGCTGCGGTGCCCGAGATGCTCAGGCTCCCGCAGAGGTTCAGGCCCTGCCGACCCGCTGCCTCGGCAAGCGACTCCACCCGGCGCCTGGAAGCCCCGTCGCCCAGCAGAACGACTGAGCCTGCCACGCCCTCCCGCAGGAGCCTGTCAACGGCCGCCGCCATCAGGTCCAGCGGGTACTCGCGCTGGCGTATTGCCCGGCCCGCCGCAGCGCCCACGGCCAGGAGCGGACGCTCCAGTTCGGCCATGCGGCGGCGTGCCGCCTTCAGAGCCCTGTCCTCCCAGATCGGTGGTGCGAACTGAAGGGCCGTCGGGGCGCCGTCTCCCGCACCCAGCAGACGGCAGAAGGAGCTGATGTCGTAGAGGCCGGCGCCTTTCTGAGGCGGATCGTACGGCAGCCGCCCGGGCCAGAGGGCCCCTGCCAGCCGCATGGTCCACGACCATTGGGGCACCCAGCCCCTGCGATTCTTCGCCCTGCTGAGCAGTCCCACCGGGCCGGCGAGCCGGGAAACCCAGGTGGACACCAGTTCGTCGGGCGCGCTGCGTCGGATGTCCCTGGCCAGGCGCAGCACTCTGGCAAGCGGCCGCGCCTCGAGATCAATCGGAACGTGCCGGTCCACGGGCGGCAGGCCGGCCATCGGCTGGTCGCTCCCGCTGTCGGGGGCCACGTATAGCGTCACGGATACGGCTTGATCGGACGCGCCCAGGCGCCGGATGGCGGGCGTGAGCCTCATCGTGTCCCCTATGCCGGCGGGCGCAATGACAGCCACCCTCCGCACCGGCCGGTCGGCGGGCAGGTCGCGCATGCAATCGTCCACGTCAGCCGGGCGGGGTTCAGCCTGCCCCCGGTCAAGGATCGACCTGGCCCATAGCTCCAGCACCAGCAGTTGGTGCAGACGGCGGCCATGTGAGGCCCGCCCCGTGCAGTGCTCGTCGAGCAGGCGGCGGACCTGATCCTGGTCGGTCCACCCCCGCCATCTCGTTCCCGGGTCCAGCAAGACGTCCCGGTCCAGTTCCCGCCACTCGGAACGCAGCCACTCGTCCAGGGGGGCGATCCGGCCACGTCTCCGAGGCCTGAGCATGTGCGGGGGCAGCCGGTCGCGCATCGCCTTGCGCAAGAGGGCGTCAATGGCCAACCGGCCGCGGCACGCCGACCCTTGCACGCTCATCGTCCATGGGGCCAGACCCTCATCCAGGAAGGGCATGCGGAGCTCCACGTCAGCCGCCGTGGACATCCTGTCCACGGTCGTCAGGACAGGCTCGGCCGGCACTGCCGGCCCGCTGGCTGAAGGCGCGCAGGCGAAGGGCGCTGATTTACTCTCCCCGCAGGAGCCCTCGCTCCCGTGGCCGGATAGCAGGGCGGCGACCTCATCCCGGGCGCGGCGGCAGAGCAAGTAAGTGGGAATGGCCCAGGGGTCGGCGATAGGCTCGTCCATCTGGGAAGCCACAAAGGGCATGAGCCGCCCCGCGCGCGGCCCGACTATGATGGCCCGGTGCCGACTGCCGAGCCGGAGGGCCGTCTGCCGCGCCCGTTCGGCATCCGCAAGACCATCCACTCCGAAGCACACCGTGTAGGTAGGCGGGGGCCCCGGGATACCCTGAGCCATCAGGGCGGCGATGATAGCCGAGCCGACGCCGCCCCACAGGATTGCCCCCACGGGGCCCCTCGCTCCCAGCCGAGCCTTAACCGCTTCTTCAAGGCGTTCTTGCAGTCCCACTGCCGTTGCTCTCGGCGGAGGCCTTCCCCTCTCGCCGTCGGGCGGGCGCCAATACTGCTTCCGGCGCAGCCGCCCGCCTTCCCAGGCCAGCAGGCAGCCCGGCAGCACCATCCGGTAGCCGCGCAGCATGCATCGGCCGGGCGGAGGATAGCCGTGCTCCAGGTAGTGCCGCAGGCAGAAGGGGTCCACCTCGCGCGGGAGGCCTTTGTCAAGCAGCGCCGTCAGCTCGGAGGCGAACCAGAGCGCATTCCCGGCGTCATGGCGGAAGTAGAGGGGCTTCCGCCCGAACTTGTCCCGGGCCAGCACGAGGCGTCCATCGTCCCGGCCGTCCCACAGAGCGAAAGCAAAGAGTCCGTGCAGATGTTCGACCACCGCATCTCCCCAGATGCGGTAGCCCCGAAGTACGACCTCGGGTTCAGTCCCGGCGGAGAACTCCTCCCCCAGCCGCTTCAGCTCCGACCTCAGCTCCGGGGAGTTGTATATCCGGCCATCGAGGACAATGGCGATGGAGCCGCCCGGAGAGGCCGTCCGCACGTCGCCGGCCGATGACAGGGCGGCGGCCGCGAGACGCGCGGGACCCAGAACGGCTGCCGTCCGCCCCGACCGGCTGTGGTGGACCTCCGTGCCGTGGTCGTGGGGCCCGCGGCGCCTCAGCAACCCGACCCGCAGTGGCGGGATCGCCCGGGCGGGACCTGTCCAGCCGATGATGCCGCTCATGGTTCAGATCAACTTTGAGGCTTCCCCCTCCGGAGCGAGCGAGTTCTGCTCCCTTGGCAAGGCCACGGCTGCCAAACGGCGGTCAAGCTTCGGGCCTGGGCCGCTTGCGGCAGAAGAAGATCTTTCGGTGGTTCGTGGCAAGAGGGTGTTGACTGCACTCTACGGGCCTCAGTACGTGCCGCCGGACGAGGCTCTGGCTGAAGCTGGTCTCGCCAATTGTGTCTACGGCGAATCCAGCCGACGCGACCCGCAGTGGGAAGTCCGCGCCGTAGATGCGCAGGTGGTTGTGCTCGCCGAATGCCTTCTCTCGGCCGGCCGGTGTCGTGATCGTCGGGTCCTCAAGCGTCACCCGCAGGTTGTCCTTCTGCGGAACGGTCAGGACGGCCGTTCCCCGGGGCTTCAGGACGCGGTGTATCTCTTTGAGGGCGCTCTGATCATCCTGCACATGCTCCAACACGTCACAGGCAACAACGAGGTCATAGGACTCCGTGTGGACCGTCGGCATGTTGCTGATGTCGAGTCGCCGGTCCATGTCGGCTCTTTCCAGGTCGGCAGTTGCGTACTTGCGTGCGACGCGGCGGAAGAACGGTTGGAGATGCCGTTCGGGGGCGAAATGAAGGATGTCCTTCCCCAGAAGAAAAGAGGCGGACCGAAACTGCGGCACGTAGATGAAGCTCGCCATAAGCAGCCGGTGCCTTATGTCGGAGGCGCACTGTGGGCAAATGGACATCGGACGCCACTTGCCGGCGATGAAACGCGTGCCTTTCCAATCACATATCGGGCAGTGGACGCCGTTGCCGGTGAGCAGACGAAGGCGCAGCGCGCGGACCAGCGATCTGCACTTCCGATAGCCGGGTTTCAGCGCCTCCCGCACGGCCTCGGGAAGTTCCTCTGCAAGGCTTTCCCGGGCACGCATGAGGACCTGAAGCTCGAAGAGCCTCAGAACGGTCTCAGAGAATGCCATTCGCATCGCCCCGCTGTAGCTTCTCTGCGGGCCTTGCCGGCCTGACCGGCCTGCGCAACGCAGCGTTCAACAGCCTTCGAATACGCGTTGGATCAGTTCTTCTGCCCTGCGTGTGTACTCGTGCTTCCCGGCGATCCTCAGCGCGTTGTCTCGAGTGCGTTCCCGGGCGCGCTTGTCACGCAAGAGCCTCTCGATTGCATCGTCCAGCTCCAGGGGGTCCCTGTAGTACCAGGCAGCTTGACCTTCGGGGAAGAACTCAGCCTGCTCGGACGTGTACGTAGACAACATCACGCCGCCGCTGGCGGGGATCTCCAGCGTGCGCATGTTGTGGCCTGGGACGTTCCACCAGTTCAGGATGTTCAGGCACACGTCTGCACCGGCGTATATCGCCGCGCAGTCCCGCCCGAACATGCGGCGTGCGTGGATGATGTGCCGGCCATCAAAACGCCGGGATGCTCGGCCCCATCCCGGTCCCCACAGTGCCACCTCGTGCCTGCGGATGCAACCTATCTCCCGCTCTCGTGGGATGGTGTGCAAGCCAACGAAGACCACCCGGTGATCCCTCCCGCATTCCTCACAGTGAAAAGGTCGCCCGGGGGCGAACACGTCGGTATCTGCCCCGAACGGAAGATACGAGGCGGAGACGGCATCCTTCGTGAGGCGATCCGCCAATGCCTTCTCCCAGATGAATACATGCGTGTACTCGCGGAGCACGGAGATCAAGTCGTGGCGCTGGGCTGACGGCTTCCGGGGGTCCAGCGGCACGCCGCAGTAGGGGTAATCGGCGTAGTAGTTGACGATGGGGATGCTCTCTGCTGTTCTGATGCGGCGTATGGTCTCCGCATGTAGACAGGCGGCCTTGAACGCGACCACAAGCGAAGGTCGCAAGTAGCGCACGGCCTCGATCGTGCTCAGGTTCACGCGATTCCAAAGCGTGCGCCGGAACAGGCGTCGTGGTACGCCGGCAATCGCTGGGCACGACGCCTGGAAGTAGGCCCGGTCCGAGTCGAAGCGGACGACTTCATGCCCGACCCGTTCGAACGCCCTGGCGTAGCTCGCCGCCAGCCGCCCTTCGTCGAGTGGGCCGATTACGAGTATCCTCATGCCTTTCCTACCCCGGTCTGTCTAAGGGGCTACTGCAAGACCCGGATCTACTGCGGCCGGCTGCGAAGCCCGATGGCTGTGTTGTCGGCGCAAAACGTCCTCAACGTGGCGTCCAGCCACGCTTCCGGCGTTTTGCGCCTGCCGCC
>JAUVVP010000437.1 GCA_030604585.1 Planctomycetota bacterium
CGCAGCGCCCTTATGGCCTCCTCGATCTGGCCTGCCGCCTCCAGCGCCATGGCCAGTTCGCCCCAGGTGTCCGCCGTGGGGTCCGGGGTCGCGACGGCGCGGCGGTAGTGCTTGATGGCTTCGTCGAGTTCGGCCCGGTTGCGTTGGAACCTGGCGAGCTGAAGCTGCGCGAACAGCTTCTGCGGGAGCAGTTCGGCAGCGCGGGTCAGCCCCTCCCTGGCCGCCTCGTCGTCCCCTTCGTCCAGACCTATGAGGCCCCTTGCGTGGCAGTAGAGGCCCTCGTGGGCCATGTCGCAGAGCCGCGCCTGCTCACGCCATAGGATGGCATCGTCAGGGCGCCCCTGGCGCAGGCTGAGCCAACTGCGCAATGCCCAGAGCGGCCCGCTGTCGGGGTGTTCCTTCAGAGACGATTCGAGCAGGGAGACCGCCTCCTTCCCTTCGCCGGCGAGCTGGAGGGCAAAGATGGCCCGCACGAAATGCGGACTGGCGGAGGCCGCCGCAGCGTCTCGGAATGCCGGCCCCGCCATCTCCCACAGGCCCGCTTCGAAGAAGTAGTCCGCCTCGGCGAGTTCGAGTTGCCGGACTCGCTCCGGCCCCGTTGGGCCGTCCGGCGCGACCATCTCGTCAAGCAGGCCGAGCCAGCGCCTGTCGGCGGCCCCCATCCGGCCCGGCTGCCCGGACGGCAAAGGGGTCAGTGCCTCGGACAGGTGGAAGGGCGTCCTCATGCTTGCCCGTTGGCGGCCGGTGCGCAGGTCGTAGGCCGCCGCCACCAGGTAGCGCTGGCCCCCCTCGATGGCGCTGCCCGCGTGGACGAACAGGTCGCCCTTGGCGCCCCGCAGCTCCCGCAGCAGGGCATTGGACAGGACTTCCGGAGGACCGGACTCCCGGATCGGCGGCACGCCGTGGAGCCGCCGGGCGGCCACCCCGCCAAGCTCGAGGTGCGCGCGCAGCATGTGGACGATGTAGGCCTCCAGCAGCGATGTCCGGCGGGCGGCGCCCAGCACATACTCGACCCCCGGCTCGCCGAGGGCCGCCAGGGCCGTTGAACACTCGGCCAGGGCTTCCTCCAGCGACAGGACGGACGGGGGCCGCTCTTCGGCGCTGAACGGACCGGCCCCCTCCGGTGCTCCGAGCGGCGCCGAATAGGCAGGCACGGCCGCCAGCAGAAGCCAGACCGCCAGCGATGCCGGCACCCATGCCCTGCCCATGCCGGTGGCCGTGCTCTTGCCGGTCTGCATCATGGCGGCCTGGATGGAGGAAAGCGGGACAGTGCGCTCGGGACGGCTCCGGCGACGCTCGTGCGGTGGCGGACGGCTCCGGTCTCTTTTGACGGGCACGGCCTACCGCAACTATAATTGTTAACGATAACCCCGCGCGCTTGCAAAGGGAAACTGCGACCGGATGGCACGCAAGGAGTTCGAGATCGTTCTGGCCGAGACGGCCGGCTTCTGCATGGGCGTGCGCAGGGCGGTGCGGATGGTGCTGAGCGCCGCCGACGAACCGACCCGGCCGAGGCCGATCACAACCTGCGGCCCGCTGATCCACAACCGGCAGGTGCTGCGGGTGCTGGAAAGCAAGGGCATCCGTGCCATGGATGACTCGGAGGGCGATGGTGCGGGCACGGTCGTCATCCGGGCGCACGGCCTGTCGCGGGAGGAGCACGAGGAGCTGCGCCGCCGCCGGCAGGACCTGGTGGACGCCACGTGCCCCCACGTGCGCCGGCTGCAGGAGATCGTGGAGAAGCACGCCGCCCAGGGCTACGCTTGCATCGTTGTGGGCGATGCGGGCCATGCGGAGGTGAACGGCGTGCTGAGCTATGCGGGCGGGGCCGGCCACGTCGTCTCCGGGCCCGACGGGGTGGAGGGCCTGCCCCCGGCGGAGAAGGTGGTCGTGGTGGCTCAGACTACTCAGGATGAGGAGGTCTTCCGGGGTGTGGTCGCGAGGGCCCGGCAGCGCTTCGCCGAGTGCCTGGCGTTTGACACCATCTGTCGTTCCACCGGGCGTCGCCAGGCGGAGGCGCGCGCGCTGGCCCGCGAGGTCGACGCCATGATCGTGGTGGGGGGCTTCAACAGCGCCAACACGCGGCGGCTGGCCGATATCTGCGCCGCCGGCGGCACCCCCACCTACCATGTGGAGACCGAGCGGCAGTTGGACGTCGACCGGATGCTGCGCTATGAGAAGGTGGGCCTGACGGCCGGCGCCTCCACCCCGAGCTGGATGATACGTAAGGTGGTGCGGCGGCTGGAGGACGAGCACCGCATGCGCAGCGGTCTGGGGGCCTATCTGGCCCGCATGGTCGTGCGCGGCCTTGTCAATGCCAACATCTACGCCGCCGGTGGGGCGGCGGCGCTCACCTTCGCCTGCTGCCGGCTGCTGCGGCAGCCGCCGGCCTTGCCGGGCCTCTGCATGGCCGTGGCGTTCTTCTTTGTGCTCAGCCAGCACCTGCTGAACCAGTACGGGCGGCGCGAGTCCCTCTACCTGGCCGAGCCGGACCGGGCGGACTTCTTCATGGCCAACGAGCGGGCGCTGTTCTTCCTGGCCGTCTGTGCTTCGGGCCTTGCGCTGTTTCTGTCGTTCTTGCTCGGCTGGTGGCCGTTCGTGCTCGTGATCGTGGGATCGGCGGGAGGCCTGATGTACAGGTTCAGCCTGCCTCGGGCTCTGAGCGCGCGCACGGGGTTCATCAGCCTGGAGCAGTTGCCCGCCTCGAAGGAGCTGTTCGTCGGGCTGGCCTGGGGGACGCTGGCCGCCCTGGTGCCGGCCCTGGCGGCGGGGCCGGGGGCCGCCCGCTGGTCGGGCGCCGCCGTCGCCTTCACGGCCGCGTTCCTGATGGCGTTTCAACGCACGCTGGCGCTGGACCTGGCGGACGTGGAGGCCGACCAGCTCGTCGGGCGGGAGACGCTGGCCGGGGTCATCGGCAC
>JAUVVP010000125.1 GCA_030604585.1 Planctomycetota bacterium
CCGCGCCGACATCATCTTTGAGGCGGCCCGCAGCATCCGCGGCGTCTACGCCCCGGCCTACTACAGCGTTCAGTACCGGCCCGACGGCACCGTCGAGAGCATCCGGCCCACCGACAGCCGGCTGCCCGAGCGGGTGAAGGCGGCCAAGGTGGCGCGCCTGGAGGACGCCTACTTCCCCACCGACCTGATCGTGCCCTTCATGGAGATCGTGCACGACCGGATCGCGCTGGAGATCATGCGCGGGTGCACGCGAGGCTGCCGGTTCTGCCAGGCGGGGATGCTGCGCCGTCCGGTGCGGCCGCGGCCCATCCGGCAGCTTGTCGAGATCGCGCGCGACGCCTACGCAAAGACCGGCCACAGTGAGATAGCCCTCACGTCGCTCTCATCGAGCGACTACCCGGAGTTCGGCGAACTGCTGGAGCAGATGGATCAGTTCGCCGCCCCGCGCGGCGTCAGCCTGTCGCTCTCCAGCCTGCGTGTGGACGACCAGCTAAGCCTGGTGCCGGAGGCGCTCGGGAGCGTGCGCAAGAGCGGACTGACGGTCGCCCCGGAGGCGGCCTCGGACCGCTTGCGCCGCGTCATCAACAAGGATGTCACCAACGAAGAGCTGATGGCAGGGGCGAGGTCGGCCTTCCGCGAGGGCTGGCGGCTCATAAAGCTGTACTTCATGGTCGGCCTGCCCACCGAGCGGCCGGAGGAGGTGGCCGCCATCGTGGAGTTGAGCGAACGCGTGAGCGAAGTCCGCCGCGAGGTGGCGGGCGGCCCCGGGAAGGTCAACGTCAGCATTGCCCCGTTCGTGCCCAAGCCGCACACGCCGTTCCAGTGGGAGCCGATGGCATCCCTGGAGGCGCTGCGCGATGCGCGGGACCTGATCCTCCGCACCGCGCGGCGCAGGAGCGTCCGCTACAAGTTCCACGACCCCGAGTGCAGCCTGCTTGAGGCCGTCCTGGCGCGGGGCGACCGGCGGCTGGGCCGGGTCATCCGGCGCGTCTACGAGGCCGGCGGCCAGTTCGACGCCTGGACCGAGCACTTCTCCTTTGAGCGCTGGCAGGCGGCCATCGAGCAAGAGGGCCTCTCGATGGACTTCTACGCCGGCCGCCCGCGCCCTGCCGAGGAGGTCCTGCCCTGGGACCACATGGACTTCGGCCTGCGCAAGGAGTTCCTGCTGGAGGAGCGCCGGAAGGCCTTCCGGGAAGAGATGACCCCCGACTGCCGCACCGCGGAGTGCGTCCACTGCGGCGTCTGCGCCGCCACCCCGGACGGCGGGTCCCCCTGTAGTTGACCTGCGCGCACGGGCGGATTACATTGGGCCTTGCCAGGACGCGCCGCCGGGAGAGGGAACCCCATGGAATACGAACCCGTCATCGGGCTGGAAACCCACGCGGAGCTGCTGACCGAGAGCAAGCTGTGGTGCCGGTGCAGCACGCGGTTCGGCCAGGCGCCCAACAGCCAGACCTGCCCCGTCTGCCTCGGCATGCCGGGCGTGCTGCCGGTGCTGAACCTCCAGGCGTTCGAGCTGGCCCTCGAAGCCGCCCTCGCCCTGCACTGCACCATCAACCGCACCACTTTCTTCGACCGCAAGAACTACTACTACCCCGACCTGCCGAAGAACTACCAGATATCCCAGAACTACTGTAACCTGGGCGTGGACGGCTACCTGGAGATCCCGCCCGACGGCGACCCGCGCCGCGTCGGCATCCTGAACGTCCACCTGGAGGAGGACGCCGGCAAGAACCTGCACGTCGAGTACCCCGGCGCCGACTACAGCCTGGTGGACCTGAACCGCGCCGGCACACCCCTGCTGGAGATCGTCACCGCGCCCGACATGCACAGCGTCGAGGAGGCGGACAGCTTCATGCAAACGCTGCGGCAGGTGCTGCTCTACACGCGCGTCTCGGACTGCAAGATGCAGGAGGGCTCGCTCAGGTTCGAGGCGAGCATCAGCATGCGGCCGGCCGGCTCGGATGGACTCGGCCCGCGCGTCGAGATAAAGAACCTGAACTCGATGAAGGCGGTCCGCGGCGCCCTCGAATACGAGATACGCCGCCAGACGGCGGCCTTGAAGGAGGGCAAGACGCTCGAGCAGGAGACGCGCCTGTGGGACGAGGTCAGGGGCCGCAGCGGCCGGATGCGCTCCAAGGAGCAGGCGCAGGACTACCGCTACTTCCCCGAGCCGGACCTGCTGCCCATCGAGGTGACCGACCAGACGCTGGAGCGGCTCAGGGCCGCGGTGCCGGAGCTGCCGCTTGCGCGCCGGTGGCGGTTCTGCCGCGAACACGGCCTCAGCGACTACGACGCCGGCGTGCTGACCGACCAGCAGGAGGTGGCCGACTACTTCGAGGCATGCCTTGAAGCGCATGATGCGCCCAAGAGCATCGCGAACTGGATCATGAACGAGGTGCTGCGCGTGGTCAACGAGCGCCAGATACCCATCGGCGAGTTCGAGGTCCCGCCGCAGCGGTTGGCCGAACTGGTCCGGCTGACCGACGAGGGGAAGATCAACGCGAACGTGGCCCGCGACATTATGGCGAAGATGATCGAGACGGGCAAGGACGCGCCGGTCCTGGTCGAGGAGGCCGGCGTCGAGCAGATAAGCGACCAGGCGGCACTGGAGCCGGTCATAGACCAGGTGATCGACGAGAACCCGGGAGCCGTTCGGGATTACCTCGGCGGCAAGAAGCAGGCCATCGGGCCGCTGGTCGGGCAGGTGATGCGCCTGACGCGTGGCAAGGCCGACCCGAAACTGGCCAACCGGATGCTGCGCGCCAGACTCGACGAGATGAAGTAGTTGCTCGTTGCTCGTTGTTAGTTGCTCGTTCAGAACGCCGCAAGACGTTTCGTTTCACTATCAACGAGCAACCAGCAACTAACAACTTCCGTTCGGAGGATCACGATGCTGTGGCTTGAACTGACGTCCGAGAGGATCGGCGAGGCAATCGAGGAATCGGGCGGGCTCTGCCTGCTGCCGATGGGCTGCATCGAGCGGCACGGCCCGCACCTGCCGCTGGGGACCGACCAGATCGTCGCCGACGAGGTGGCGCGGCGCGCGGCCGAGCAGGAGCCGGCGGTCGTCTTCCCCAGCTACTACTTCGGCCAGATCGCCGAGGCCCGTCACCATCCGGGCACCGTGTCGCTGGAGCACGAGCTGCTGCTGAAGCTGCTGAAGGCCACGCTGGAGGAGATCGGCCGCAACGGCTTCACCAAAGTCCTCATCGTGAACGGCCACGGCGGCAGCATTGGCCTGCTCAACTACCTGAACATGGCCATGCTCCAGGAGCGGCACTCCTACGGCCTCTACGGCCACTTCCTGGGCCAGATGGAGGAAGAGGACCGCAAGCAGTGGGAGGCCATGAAGGAGACCAGCGAAGGCGGCCACGCGGGCGAATCCGAGACGAGCACCATGATGCACGTGCGCCCGGACCTGGTGCGCATGGACGACATCAGGGGCCCGGAAGACGGCCGCGCCCGGCGATGGCAGGAGGCGCTGGGCGGCGTCCAGAACCCGTTCTGGTGGTACGCCAACTACCCGACGGCCCTGGCCGGCGACCCGCGCCCGGCCACGCCCCAGAAGGGCGAGTTCCTCATAGGCGCCTGCGTGCGCAAGCTGGTCAAGGTCATGCAGGCCGTCAAGGCCGACGACGTGACGCCGCGCCTGCAACAGGAGTTCCATGACAAGGCCGAACAGCCCGGCATGGGTGATAGGTGTTAGGTGATAGGTGTTAGTGGGGCACGGACGAGGGCCGGGCATCGGGCGCGGCCCTGAACTGACAACTCTCTTTCGGAGCCTGGCATGCAGTGGATGGAGCTGACGTCGGAGAAGTTCCCGGAGGCAGTCAAGGAGTGTGAGCGCCTCTGCCTGTTGCCCTTCGGGGCCATCGAACGGCACGGGTCGCACCTGCCCGTCGGCACCGACCAGATGACGGCGGACGCCGTGGCGCGCGCCGCTGCCGAGAAGGAGCCGGCGGTCGTCTTCCCCTCCTGCTACTTCGGCAAGATCTTCACCGCGAAGCCCTTCCCCGGCACGGTGGCCCTGACGCGCAGGCTTCTGCTGCCCCTGCTGGAGGCGGTCATTGATGAGATAGCCCGCAACGGCTTCGACAAGGTGCTCATCTGCAACGGCCACGGCGGCAACACGAGCCTGCTGCACTTCTTCCTGCGCACGCTGCTGGATGAGCGGCCGCCCGTGCGGCGGGTCGTCTACAGCACGGACTACTACGTGCTGGAGGAAGGCCCACGGCAGCGCTGGCACCAGATGCGCGGCAGCGACTACGGCGGCCACGCCGACGAGATGGAGACCAGCTTGATGCTGCACATGCGGCCGGACCTCGTCCGCATGGACGCCATGACAAGCGTCGAAGACGGCCTCTCGAGGGACCGCACGGGCCACCTGCCGGGCCTGAGCACCTCGATAACGTGGTACGCCGACCACCCCACCCATTACGCCGGCGACGCCCGCGCGGCCACAGCCGAGAAGGGCGAGTTCCTCTTCAACGCCTGCGTGGAGAAGGTCGTCAGGCAGATGCGCGCCATCAAGTCCGACCGGATCACGGCCGACCTTCAGTACGACTTCTACGACAAGTGTGAGGACCTCAACCCGTAGGGGCATGGCGTGCCATGCCCCCGGATGGCTCGGCTGCGGCGGGCACGGCACGCCGTGCCCCTACGGTGGATGTTCCAGTCAGCGCTGCTGGGCGAGGTCATCAAGCAGTGCCATGACGGCGGGCTCATCGCCCTCGATCAACACCGGGCCGAGCGCGCCCCGGCCATGGACGGCGTGCAGCATGGCGTCAATGCGGATCATCTGCTGCTGAGGGGTGCTGCACTGCGGCCATTCGCGAAGGAACTGGCTCAAAGGGGCTGGATTTCCGGTGAGTAGGCTGTCATGGCGGTAGGTGTCGCGCCACGACTGCCAGGTGAACTCATGGCCGCACGAAGCGCACCGCAGCCTCTCCACCCGCCGCTTCTGCCGCTTGCGGTAGTTGCGCCAGGCGATCTCATAGCCGCAGTGGGCGCAGGAGAGCTTCCCACCGGCGTGCGAGGCGTCTGCCCCGCACTTCGGACAGTCCACTTCCTCCGTCGTCGAAGCGACACTCCGCTGTTCTGAGTGCTCCGGGCGCCGGACCCGCATCCGGCAGTGCGGGCAGGGCAGTCGAACGCGCCCCCGCAACGACCGAAGGTACTGCCGCCACGTCCACTCTCTCCCACAGGAGGGGCAACGGAGGAGGTTCCGGCTGTACTGCCAGTCGAGCACTCGCAGGCAGTCGAAGCAGAGGGGCCGGTTGCGCATGGCCTCACGGTACTGGCGCCACGTGGCCTGCCGCCCGCACTCGGGGCAGGGGAACGGTCGGGCGGACCTACTGGGAGGGCCCGCATGTCCGCGGCGACGGGTGGGCCTTGCGACGATCTCGCCGCACTCGGGGCACGGCACGTCCCCCCGCATGGCGCGATGCACGGTGAGCGCGTCGCGGCAGCGGGCGTGCAGGCCCCAGCCGACCTGGGCCAGCAGCGCCTCGTCGTGGAGGCCCAGCTTGTCCAGGCCGTAGAGCCGGCGGATGCGCCCCGGCTTCACGCGTGGGGCCCATTGGATGGTGCGTGCCGGTGTCACGGAGGCCTCCTGCGCAGGGAGCAAGTGACCACCACGAGCATAGCACTCAGCCCCCCCGGTCTGTCAATCCCCCCGACACGGCAGCTATCAGTCACCAGTTATCGGTTGACAGCGGCCTAAGTCTCCAGCTTCCTGTACAGGACCCAGTATTTGCGGCCCGGGCCCCGGTGGAAGTAGAGCTCGAAGAGCTCTGCCGCCTCGGTTTCCACCACGTAGCAGTCGCGATGCCGTCTGCGCCACCACGACTTCTGGAAGTCCAGGGTGCGCCAACGGCGCCTTACCTCGGCGATCTCATACTCCCTGCCGCGCCAGACGAACGAGGTGGGAGGGCCCGGCTTCCTGGCGAAACGCACCTCCACTTCATCGCCTATGAATTCAGCCATGAACGGACTACCCCCTGTCTGCGCGGAGGTCCTCCAGCGCACGCAAGGACCGCCTCACCCCGGTTTAGTGGCCCGTTAAGCAGCGGACCTTGTGTTCCGGCACCCCCGGCGAGACGCCGGGGGCTACCCGTACCGGGTAGGCGGGGCGTCTCGCCCCGCTCTTCGCGAATGGAGTAGCGAGGGGAAACGCAATGCTCCCAGTTCAACAGTCCACTGATTAAGACGGGCGCGCCGTAGGCCAGTACTGCTCCGGGCGGCCTTCAGAGTCCACGACCACGCGCCGGCCCTCTACGAGGCGGACCGGCAC
>JAUVVP010000422.1 GCA_030604585.1 Planctomycetota bacterium
CGAGGCCGACTACCAGAACATAGACGAACTGCTGCTGGGCGACCTGGGCCCCATGCCCTGAGGCCGGCCGCCGGGCGCCTGCCATGCAAAGCGGCCGTCGCGCTCGTCCTCCCCCTGCGTGTAAGGTGGCCTTCCGGCATCATGCGTTGACGCGAGGTGGCGCGGACGGTATCATCGCGCGGCCGTGCGTGAGCCGGAGGCGACCGCCCAAGGTGGCCCGAACGGCCGGCCGCAACGCATCCGTTAAGGTCCCTCATATCCCTCCAGGTGGAGTGAAGCCGAACCATGATAAGTGTGGACGGGCAACAGGTGCGCGTCGAGACGGGAACGCTTTCGGCCGTGATCGAGAGGGGATGGCTCACCTCCCTCATCAACAGGGCGACCGGGGAGCAGCTCATCGTCCCCTTCGACGTCGGTGAGGAGGCGGCCCTTAAGCTTGTCTACCGGGGCGACGAGACGGTCCGCCTGGACGGAGTGCGCGCCGGGGGCGTCTGCGCCCGCCGCATCTCCGACCACCGCGCCGAGATCCGTTTCAACAGTTGGGACGGCGACGGCGTCATGGAGATCACCGAAGATCCGGAAACGGGCGACCTGATCGTGGAGCCGTCCGCCTACTCCGGCCGGCCCGGCGTCTGTGCCTGCCGCTGGACGCTCAGGGGCCTGCGCGGTGACCTGGACCTGGTGGCGCCGCTCTGGCAGGGCATGGAAGTCGCCCTGGACGATCCCATCAACCGCAACACGCGCCGCACGTGGCCCGCGCACTGGGAGGCGGGGTTCGCCATCCTCCAGGGGGCCGAGGGCGGATTCTGGGTCCACTGCCGCGACGAACGGCTCCGCTACAAGGCGCTCAAGTTCGGCGGGTCGTCCGATCACCGCGCCCTCTCCTTCGATGCCGAGGCCCACGGCCCGATAGAGGGCAACTTCGCCGCCGGCGGGCTCCCCTGGCGCGTCAACGTGCACCAGGGCGACTGGCGAGTGCCGGCCGCCCTCTACCGCGACTGGCTCTGGAAGGCCTACAACCTGAAGGAAGCCGCAGCGCGCCGCCCCGCCTGGCTTCGCGACGTCGCCATGGCCGTCTCCTGGTGCCCCGGCAGCCCGGAACTGCTTGACGCCCTGGCGCAGAGAGTCGAACCGCCCCGCGTGCTGCTGCACTTCCCCCACTGGCGAACCGACGGCTACGACCAGAACTACCCCACCTATACCGCAAGCGAGGAGGCGAGGGCCTTCATCGCCAAGGGGCAGGCAATGGGCTTCCACATAGCGCCCCATTTCAACTCGCTGGAGGTTGACCCGTCCAACCCGGCCTACGCGCTGGTGCGGGACTTCCAGTTCCGACACCTCGAAACCGGCCGCCTCTACGGGTGGGCGTATGAGAACCGGCAGATGCTGGACGTGCCCGGCTCGAACGCAACCCTAAGCTCCAGCCGCGACCGGAACGTCATGGTGAAGGTCCACCCCGGCCTGGCCATGTGGCGCTCACTGCTGGGCGAGGCCATCCAGGCCGCGGCCGAGCAACTCTCGCTTGAGACCGTCTTCATAGACGTTACGCTTGCCACCTACAACCTGCGCAACTGCCACGTGGACGGCATGACTCCGACCGAAGGCATCAAGCGGCTGATTGACTACGTCTCTCAGATCGGCGGCGGGCTGGCGGTCGGCGGCGAGGGGCTCAACGAGATCACCATGCAGGGGCTCTCGTTTGCCCAGGCGCATCTGTACGGCTATGGCGACGTGGCCGAGGGCGTCGAGCGCACGGGCGGCTGCCCGCTGAACGACTTCCTGTTCGGGGGCCTGTGCCGCACGATTGGCTACTCCCGCCTGAGCGGCAAGACGGAGGCGGAGGTCCTCCGCATGCGGCTTCACGAGGAGCACGGCGCCATCCCGACTGTCACGGTGCGCTCGGCGGAAGAGATCCTGCATCCGAATCCTGCCGTGGCGCGCGTGCTCGAGATGGCGGCGGGCGGAGACTGACCAAACCATCCTGGACCGTCGCGAAGGCCACACCCGCCCGCGCGCAGAAGGAGGAGGACAACGACCATGGCTGAGCGGGCCGTCACACCGGACGAGTTGGGAATCCCTGACACCATACCTCTCCCCCGGCGAGCGGACTGGCGCATAGGCCTGATCGGCTTCGGGGGCATTGCCAACGCACACGTGCCCGCCTACAAGAGCGCGGGCTGGCAGATCGTCGCCGTCGCCGACCCTGACCCTGCCGCCCGGGAACGCGCCAGGGCGATGACGGACGCCGAACATATCTGCGAGGACTACCATGAGGTGATGGCCGACGAGGGGGTCGAAGTCGTCTCTGTGCTCACCCACCCGACGCTGCGCGAGCCTGTGGTGGCCGCCGCCGTCCAGGCCGGCAAGCCGATCCTGACCGAGAAGCCGCTTGCGATGGACCTGAGCGAATGCGAGCGCATGGTGGCGCTTGCGGGGGAGGCCGGCGTCCCCTTCGCCGTGAGCCAGAACTACCGCTGGTCCGGCGCCAACTTCCTGGCCCACCACGTCATCCGTAAGGGCCTGATCGGCCGCCCCTTCTACGCGGCGATTGAGATTCAGGGCACGCAGGACGTGGAGCTGGCTGATCACTCCTTCTACGCCATGAGCGACGACTTCCTGACCGTCCAGTGGAACAACCACCTGGCGGACCTGCTCCGTTATTGGACGGGCAGGGACGCCCGGCGCGTGCTTGCCTGCACGCGGCGGATGGCGGGGCAGAACTTCCACAGCGACAACCTGATGGTCTCCATCGCCGATTTCGGCGAAGGGCTCACCGGGCACGTGGTCCACAGCGAACTGCTCAGGAGTTCCCTTAAGGCCGACCGGTGTCGAGTGTACGGGGATGAGGGCTCTGTTACCTTCGATCTCCACGGCGATGCACTGCGCCTCCAGTCGAAGGAACTTGGGGGCGAGCCATGTGTCGTTGACGCAAGCAGTGTCCTGAGCACGAGTTCCTTCTGCGGCCCGATGGGGGACCTGTTGCTTTCCGTCGAGGAAGGCCGCGAGCCCCTTACAAGCGCCCGCCGGAACCTGGAGACCATGCGCC
>JAUVVP010000464.1 GCA_030604585.1 Planctomycetota bacterium
AACTGCACCTCCACCATGTCCTTAACGACCGGCCACACCTCTCGCAGGTACGCTTCGTCGCCCGTCCACTGGTAATCGCGCAGGAGCTGGACGGCTGCGGCCTCGCTTGAAAGCGCGCTCCTTCGGCGGGACCTCGGGCGGCCGGCGGACTCCGAGGCGTATTCCTTGAACCGCTGCTGGAGCCGTCCGCCCAACTCGTCCTCCCTTGATTCCATGGCGGCATGGCGCCGCTGCCACTCCAGGGCCAGGAACTTGGCGGGCGTGCCGTCGCCTTCGGCATCCGCCTCGCCTCGGAAGGCCGCCATCCTCTTGGTCATCTCCAGGTAGAGGTCCGGGAAGAACAGCAGTGGCTGCCATGAAGACCACGGCGTGTGCCCCGCCGCGATGAGTTGGCAGCACGCCGAGCCCTCCCACACGGCCAGGTCGCCATTCTTCGTCCACCAGAAGCTCTGCGGGAACGTCGTGAGCTGGGCGTTAAGCGAAGCCGCCAGCCAGGGCTCGAGGGTCCCCCCGTAGAGGTGGTCGCAGAAGGCGCGGCTCTCATCTCGCAGCCTGTTGAAGTTGGCCGCGCCGTAACGAGCCACCTCCTCGGCCCCCGAGACCCAGTTCTCATACATGTGGCCAAGGTTACGCTCGGCGGCGAAGTAGTGATAGTGGTTGGGGAAGAACCAACTCAGCATGAACACGACCTCGGTCTCCTCCCCGGGCCGCAGCGTCACCTTCCTGCAGACCGCCCCTCGCCAGCGCCACCCGGCCTGGATCTTCGGGTAATGGAGTTCCCCGCAGGGCCGCTCGACCTGCCTCCTGGCAATGGGCCGGCGCCACTCCTCATCTTCTTCGGCCAGTTCCCCCGTGTCCCGGAACGGGTAGAACACCTGGCACAGTGCAGGCGCCAGGGGGTTCTCGAAGCCGAGCCGGCCGTGGCCGTCGGTCCAGGCAGTCGTATGCGTCACACCTTCCCCGAGGGCCGCAACGGCCATCGAACCGCCGGTCCTGTGGGCCGGGTCCATGTCTTCGGCTGTCATCACGACGAAAGTGCCTTCCTGCGAGCGCGCCACGCAGTGGTGAAGCGTAAGCCGATCGAGGTCGTAACCCACGCAGTTCCTCACGCTGAACATCACTGATGCTTCGCACGGCGATGCTCCGCGATTCTTCATCCTGAAGACGAAGAACGCCAGCGGAAGAGCGGAGCCCCTGGCGTTGAAAGGAATGAACGGCGTGAACGCCTGCAGCGCCAGGTCAACGGGCAGAGCGGCGTCGCCATACGCCAGGTGCGCAAACGGGTACTGCCCGGAGTAGCATATGTCGGCGATCTGCCGCAGGAACGGGAAGTTGTACATGATGGCATGGTCGTAGTGCGGGTCGGCTGCCTTCGACTTCATGTCATCGTGGTACAGCAGGCGGACCTTGGGGGCCTGCCCTTTCTCCTTCACCCGCACGGCGAAGAACGCATCCTCGCTCCACATCTCCGGCGGCTGCTGGCGGGGGTCGCCGCTCCAAGCGTAGTTGTTGAAGATCTCCCAGTCGTGGAATCGGCCGTCGTCCCTTAGCTCCACGCTGCCCGTGCCCAGCCCACCGAGGGGAATGCCGGAAGCCAGACCTCGCGTGTGCCGGTAGACGGGCTCACGCATTTCACCCACCCGTGCCATGTGGTCCCTCCCGAATGACATGACCAAAATCAGTGGTTCGGTTCGGACAGCATCGTAGTGGCTATGGCGTGGGCGGTCAAAGCCCTGCTCCCCGCGATCCTGCCGAACAGCGGCGGCCGCCACTTCTTCACCGGGCACGCCTCAGGTTGACAGGATGGGAAGGCGCCCATATATTCGCAGCGCCCGCCCTTGCGGCGGTTGGCTTCTGCGGAGTTCCTGCCTTGAGTGACAGAGCAAGATGACCTGGCGCGCCTTCTTCATCGGGCTGCTTAGCGTTGCCTTCATAGCGGCGATCACCCCGTGGAACGACTTCGGCAGGGGCAACACCTACCTCACGGGCAGTCACTTCCCCGCCGGCGTTGTTGCCATCCTGCTGGTGTTGACCCTTGTGGTGAACGTTGGGCTGAAGCTGATCCGCCGGGCCTGGGCCTTCCGCCAGAGCGAGCTGATGCTGATCTGGTGCATGATGATAGCCGCCTGCGCCGTGCCGGCCAGCGGGCTGATGCGTTTCTGGTTCCCCATGTGTGCTGCCCCGGCCTATTACGCAGCCAGACCGGACCTTGCATGGGAAGACAACGTGTTGAAAGAGGTGCCGGCGGACCTGGTCTTGACGAAGGACCCGAGATCGGTGGCGGCCAGGAAGTTCTTTGAGGGGACGCCCAGCGGCGAGACGGTACGCATTCCGTGGGGCCAGTGGGTGCGGCCGATGGCGTCGTGGGGCGTCTTCACGCTGCTGTTCTACTGCGCCACTTTCTGTATGAGCGGGATACTTCGCAGGCAATGGGTGGAATCAGAGAGGCTTCTGTTTCCCCTGGCCCGCGTGCCCCTGGAGTTCACTGCGGACGCCGGCAAGCCGCACCTGCTGCCGGCGCTCGTGCGTAGCAAACCCCTCGTCGTCGGGGTCATCGCGTCGCTGGCGTTCGCGCTCATTCGCAGCGCCCCCCCTGCTGGCCGGCGCGGAGCAAGGCTGGAGGCCCGAAGTGCCCATCCCGGCCATTCTGTGGGGGACGCCGCTGGAGCACATGGGCATATGGGCCGCGCACGTATACCCGATCGCAATAGCGTTCGCTTTCCTGGTACCCGGCGACATCTCGCTGAGCATCTG
>JAUVVP010000421.1 GCA_030604585.1 Planctomycetota bacterium
AGGTCAGGCGATCGTTCTGGCGCTGATTGCGGCTGACCAGTATCTCCAGCCCCTCGACGGACCGGAAGACCCTCGGGCCCATGCGCCTTTCTATGGCAAGGCGTTCGGGCAGCCGGTCCGCCGGGAAAGCTGCTCCCGAGCTGCGGGCCCGGCGTCTCAACTCGGCCAGTTCCTCCGGGGACGCCGCCTCCTCAGCGCAGGCCTTCAACTCCTCGAGGACCGCCACCTCGCGCCTCGTCTCCCCTGCCCTCGCCGCCAACCGGTCGCGGCTCGCCTACGCCTACTTGTACTGATTGAAGAGCGACCCTATGTTGTCCTCGGGCGACAGCACGGGGTTAAGCTCGATGGTGACCCGGGGCCGGGCCGGATCGAACAGGTCCTCGACAACCACCTCGCGCTGCCCCGGCTCGACGTGCGGCAGGGCTATCTTCAGCAGTTCCCCCTTGCGCCGGATGGTCTCGGCGTCCTCGGCCTTTTCCAGTTCCGCCGTCACCTTTCGGAGCCGCCGGCGCCTCCTTTTCAGGGCGAGGCCGACGGCTCCCAACAGCTCGGCGCGGAGCCGGGCGACTTCTTCGGCCGCCTCCAGCCGCGCGTAGTGAGCCTGTATCGCGCGGCTGAGGGACAGCGGGTCGCCCCCGGGGATGAACGCGAAGCGGTCGGTTCGCGCTTTGGGGGGCAGCACGGCCGGCGCATCGAGCGGCTGGTACTGCCCGCCGGGTGAGAGCCGACGGCGTGAGGAGCCCTCCCTGAACAGGAGCCCCAGGACTCTGTCGGATTCATCCAGCACCAGCAGGTTGCTGCCGACACCGATGAGTTCCGCCACCAGGCTGACCCGGTGCGGCTGCATCAGGCGGTCGCGTTCCTCGGACTCGATGACCACGATGCGGTCGTTGTGTATCTGCCGGATGGTTTTGATGGGCGCGCCGGTCATGTGCTGCCGCACCACGTTGCAAAAGCCGGCGGCCGGCTTCCCTTGGTCCGGCCGAATGGTGAGCAGATGCAGCCGGCTGAAGCGGGGATGTACGCATATCAACAGCCAGTAGCGCGCCGGGCCGTTGCGGATGCTGAGGATGAGCTTGTGGCGGCTGGGCTGGTCTATGCGCTCGATCCGTCCGCCTTCCAGCCTGGGCTTCAGGTCGCGGACAACCGCCTCGATCTCTGCGGTGGAAAGGGCCATATCCGGATGAAGCTCTCCAAGGGGAACGTTGGGCCATCCCGTTCGGTCCTACTCGCCGGGTCCACCGGAGCAGGGGGCGGCTGCGCTACATGCCGAGCGAATAAGACCCTACCTTGTTTGGCGCGGCCGTTCAAATAACCCTGTGGCTCGGGCGGCCGCGGGAGCCGAGGGTTTTGCAATAACCCGGCGCAGGCCGTATAATTGATGTGGACCAGGCGGATGCCTGTCTGCGCCCGCTCGGACTCCGCCAGATCGTCTCGGACGGCCGCCGGAGTCACCGTACTTGTGCAGGAGGCCGTGCAATGTTGGCACTGGGCGTCGGCCACTGGGAGCTGTTCGCTATCCTGATCGTGGCGCTGCTGCTTTTCGGGTCGCGCTTGCCTTCTCTGATGCGCTCCCTCGGCAAGAGCGTCACCGAGTTCAAAAGGGGCCTGCGCGAGGTAGAGGACCAGGTCGAAGCCGCCGGCGAGGGCGAGAAGACGGACGATGAGGGTCCATCCTACCCCGCCGGATGACCACCCGCCTGGCGCTGCGCTTGCCCTGCCGCACCTGGGCTCATCTTGCGGCCTGCCCTGTCACCCCACGAGGTAGCACCGTGACGCTGCCAGTCTGGAAAACCGACGATAAGGACTTCCGGGCGAAGTTCTCGGCCCTTTTGCGCACGCTCAAGGAAGGGCTGCCGGCGGCGGGAAGCCGCGACGGCGAACCCCCTGAGCAGGCCGTCCGGCGCATCCTGGAGGACGTCCGAGCTCGGGGCGATGAGGCCCTGCTGGATTACACGGAGCGTTTCGACCGCTGCCGGCTGACGGCGGACGAACTGCGCGTCGGCGCCGGCGAGATAGAGGAGGCCGTCGCGCGCTGCACGGAGGATTACCTGGACGCTCTCAGGCTCTCGGCCGAGCGGATACGCAGGTTCCAGGAGTCCGTCCTGCTGCGCGACCCCGAGCCGCTGGCCGAGGGCGGGCGGACGCTGCGCCTGCGATACCGGCCGGTGGACTCGGCGGGCATCTGCGTCCCCGGCGCAGCCGCCTCCCTGGCCTCAACTGTTCTGATGGCCGCCGTGCCGGCGAAGGTCGCGGGGGTGGAGCGCGTGGCGATGGTGAGCCCGCCGCGGCCCGACGCCAGCATTTCGGACGACCGGCTGGCCGCGGCCCACGTTGCCGGCGTTGACGAGGTATACCGGCTGGGCAGCGCCTGGGCGGTTGGGGCCCTCGCGTATGGGACGCAATCCGTACCCCCCGTGGACTTCATCGCCGGCCCGGGCAACATCTACGTCACGCTGGCCAAGAAGATGGTGTTCGGCCAGGTCGGCATCGAGATGCTGCCGGGACCGAGCGAGGTGGTGGTCATAGCCGACGGCTCAGCGGAAGCCGAATACGTCGCGGCCGACCTGTTGGCCCAGGCCGAGCACGATCCCGGTTCGGCAGTTCTGCTCACGGATGACGCGGGACTGGCCGACCGGGTTTGTCGGGCGGTCGAGGACCAACTGGCCGACCTGCCCCGTGCGGAGGCGGCGCGCACCTGCCTGGCCAGGTACGGCGCTGCGATAACCTGTGGCTCGATGGATGAGTGCGTCGATCTGGCGAACGAGCTGGCGCCCGAGCATCTGCAGGTCCTCACCCGCGATCCCGAGGGAGTCGCCGAGGGCGTGCGGCATGCAGCCGCCATCCTGCTCGGCCCGTGGAGCCCGGTGGCCGTGGGCGATTACGTCGCCGGTCCATCCCACATCCTGCCCACGGCCACGACGGCGCGCTTCTCAAGCGGGCTGACCGCAAACGACTTCCTGAAGCGTTCCAGCCTGATCGGTTACAACCGGCGTGCCCTGGCCGGCGACGCAGCCACGATCGGATGCATGGCCCGGGCCGAAGGCCTGGAAGGCC
>JAUVVP010000388.1 GCA_030604585.1 Planctomycetota bacterium
AAAAACGTGGCGCGCTTCTGCGAGAGTGTGGGGTGATGGTGGGCGCACGCGAGAAACTGAAGGCGATGCGGCTCTACGCGCTGCTGACCGAGCGGCACTGCCGGCAGCCGTGGCGGGAGACGGCTGAGGCGCTGCTGGCGGGCGGCGCAGACGTCATCCAACTCCGCGAGAAGGAACTGCCGGACGGCGAGCTTCTGGCCAGGGCACACCTCCTGCGCGAGCTGACGGGGCAGGCGGGCGCCCTCCTCATCATCAACGACCGGCCGGACGTGGCGCTGATGAGCGGCGCCGACGGCGTTCACCTCGGCCAGGACGACCTGCCCCCAGCGGATGTGAGGAAACTGGCCGGCCCGGACCTCATCATCGGCTGGTCTACGCACTCGCCGGAGCAGGCGCGGCAGGCCGCGGACCTGCCCGTTGACTACATCGGCGTCGGGCCGGTCGCCGCGACGGCCACCAAGGGCTACCGCGAGGGCAAGGGGCCGGAACTGGTCCGCGCGGTCTGCGCCTGCGTCGAGCTTCCGACGGTCGCCATCGGCGGCATCACGGCGCATAATGCGGCATCGGTCATCGAAGCGGGCGCCACGGGCGTAGCGGTCTGCGCGGCGCTGTGCAGCGCGGATGATCCCGCTGCCGCCGCCCGCGAACTGCGCGCCGTGGTGGAGCGTGCGGCACGTGGCCGAGGCGGAGCCCATGAGTGACATGCCCGACATCCTGGAGAGGATCTGCCGCGTCAAGCGAGAGGAGATCGAGGCCCTGCGGAGCGGCGATCCGGACCGGCTGGCCGAAGCCGCCCGCAGGCAGGACCCGCCGCGCGGTTTCAGGGCCGCCCTGGCCGCCGCCCCCGGCGTGGCCCTCATCGCCGAGGTGAAGAAGGCGTCGCCCTCGGCCGGCATCATCCGCCGGGACTTCGACCCGGCCGAGATAGCGAGCGCCTATGAGCGTGGCGGTGCCGCTTGCGTCAGCGTCCTGACCGACCGGCAGTTCTTCCAGGGCGACCCCGCGTTCCTGACGCAGCTCAGCCGGGCCGTGGCACTGCCGCTGCTGCGCAAGGACTTCATCCTGGACGATGCGCAGGTGGTGGAGGCCCGCGCCCTCGGCGCCGACGCTTACCTTCTGATCGTGGCGGCTCTGGACGCGGCCGGACTTGAGGACCTGCTGGCGGCCGGGCGCGACTTGGGCATGGACGCCCTGGTCGAGGTGCACAACGAGCGGGAACTCCAGACAGCCCTATCGGCGCGCGCCGACCTCATCGGGATCAACAACCGCGACCTCCGCACCTTCGAGGTCAGCCTGGAACTCACCGAGCGCCTGGCCCCGCAGGTGCCCGACGGCGTCCTCCTGGTCGCCGAGAGCGGCATCAAGACCCGCGCCGACGTCGAGCGGCTGAAGTCCTGCGGCGTCAAGGCCATCCTGGTCGGCGAGGCACTCATGCGCGCCGCCGACATCGAGGCGGCAGCCCGTGCACTGGCAGGGCTATGATCTAACACGGAGACACGGAGAACACGGAGAACGGCGAAGGCAAGGGTGACAGGTAGGTTCCCGTAGTCAATCACTTGTGTCGTTTGGTCGCGCCGTTGCGGCTACTCCGTTCTGCCTTTCTCCGTGTTCTCCGTGCCTCCGTGTTGAAAGAGGGCCGCATGCGTTGACGAGGGTCAGGCCGGCCACTACAATGCCTTGCCGCACTTCGATGGGAAGCGGACCACATGAGCATCGAGCAGACATCGCCGGCCATGTCGGCGCGGTTCCCGGGCCTGGCGGGCAAGGTGGCCATCGTCACGGGAGCCAGCCGCGGCATCGGCTGCGGCATCGCGGAGGTGCTGGGCCGGCAGGGGATGAAGCTGCTGCTCTGCGCTCGCTCGCAGGAAGCGGGTGAAGCCTTCGCGGCCGGCCTGCGAGATGCGGGAGTCGAGTGCCTCTGGGTGACCGCCGACCTGTCCACGCCGGAAGGCGCCCGGCTGGTGTTCGACGAGGCGACAGGGCGCTTCGGCCGCATCCACCTGCTGGTCAACAACGCCGCCCGGCTGCGCTCCGCCCCTTTCCTCGAGCTTGACGAGGAGACCTACCGCAAGTCGTTCGAGGCCAACGTGCGCATGGTCTACGGGATCAGTTACCTGGTGGCCCGCCACATGGCCGATGTCGGCGGCGGCAACATCATCCACATCTCATCGGTCGGCGGGCTGCGCGGGCATCGCGGCAAGGCCGGCTACGACGCCTCAAAGGGGGCGCTGGACGCCCTGACCCGCTCCATGTCGGCTGAGCTGGCGCCCCACGGCATCCGCGTGAACGCCGTCGCGCCCGGGGCCACGCGCAAGCCCGCGATTCCGCCCCGCTTCGCCAGAAGGCTGAAGGAGACGGAGAAAGGCATCCCCCTCGGCCGGCTGGGCACTCCGGAGGACATCGGCGCCGCTGTCGCGTTCCTGGCTTCCGAGGCCGCCGCCTACATCACGGGGCAGATTCTCTACGTGGACGGCGGGCTCACCGCGCAGCTCACCCCGCCCGGCATTGACATATAGCGGCGCACTCGTCCCGCCGTACAGTTGGCGGGCAAGTCTCGCACTCGAAGGAACTATAGGGTCCCCGATTTCGAGGGGAGGCACAGCCGTGTCCGACCTGAAGATCGCAGCCGTCGAGACGTTCATCACCCAGCCCGCTCACTCGCGCCTGATCGTGGTCAAGGTCCTGACGAACCAGGACGGCCTGGACGGCCTCGGCTGCGCCACGTTCACCCAGCGGCACCTGGCCGTCAAGGCCGCACTCGACCACCACGTCGCGCCGTTCGTGATCGGCAAGGACCCATGCGACATCGAGGACATCTGGCAGAGCGGCATGGTCAACGGCTACTGGCGCAACGGGCCGGTCCTGAACAACGCCATCAGCGGCGTGGACATGGCCCTGTGGGACATCAAGGGCAAGCTGGCGGGCATGCCGTGCTATCAGCTCTGGGGCGGCAAGTGCCGGCCGGGCGCCGCCGTCTACGTCCACGCCAACGGCAAAGAGCGCGGGCAGGTGGCTGACAGGGCCCGCGAACTGATGGGCCAGGGCTTCCGATACGTCCGGTGCCAGATGGGCGGATATCCCGGTCCGGGCGACGAGCGGGTCGAGCCGCCCGAGGGCGGTGCGCCGGGGGCCTATTTCGACCCGCGCGAGAAGCTGCGTCGCATCCCCGCCCTCTTCGAGTACCTGCGCGCGGAGCTAGGCGAGGAGGTCGAGCTGCTCTACGACGTGCACGAGCGGCTGGCGCCGATTGATGCCGTCTGGCTGGCCAAAGCGCTGGAGCCCTGCCGGCTCTTCTT
>JAUVVP010000234.1 GCA_030604585.1 Planctomycetota bacterium
ACGCCCGGTTCGGTTCGGCGATCAGCCCGACGCGGTTCGAGACGTATGCGCGCTGTCCCTTCGAGTATTTCCTCACCTACGTGCTGGGCATCGAGGAGGTGGAGGCGCCGTCGGAGGAGTTCCAACTCCCGGCGATGGAGCGCGGGTCGCTGGTGCACGACTTGCTTCGCCGCGTCTACGAGGAGCGGCTGACGGGCCATGCCCTTGGGCGCCTTTCCGATGACGAGGTCGAAGCGAGCGCAGCCAGAGGCGCTCAGATACTGGACGAGCTGGGGCGGGTCCATGCCGAGAACCACCCCGCCACGTGGACGGCCGAGCGCGAGAGGACGATGGACCAGTTGAAGGCGCTGCTCATGCACGAGCGCGACCTCCACGCCGAGTCGGTCCCCGCGTTCTTCGAGTACGAGTTCGGCATCTCCGAGCCGGCGGCATTTGTGTTCGAGCTGAGCCGAGATGTCGCCGTGGCATTCCGGGGGCGGATTGACCGCGTTGACGCCCTGCCCGACGGCGCCATCCGCGTGGTGGACTACAAGACCGGGAGTCCCGGCAGATATAAGAAGAACCGATTCGCCGGGGGCACCCAGCTTCAACTGCCCATCTACCTGCTGGCCGCCACTGAGTTGATGGAAACGAGCGACGGATCGGCCCTTTACCTCATGGTCTCCGGGCCGAAGGACGTGCCGCAGTTCGGCACGGATGAGTTGAGGGCGCGCATGGGTGAGTTCCGCCGCGCGCTTCGCCTGATCGTCGAGGGGATCGCAGCGGGCGATTTCTTCCCCCTGCCGGCTTCCACCTCCGACGCCCAGTACGGCTGCGAGAAGTACTGCCGTTACAGAAACGTCTGCGGCGCGGCACGTCGCAACCTTGCCGAGATGAAGCAGACCGATCCCGATGCTGCCCGGTTGGCCGAACTGCGGGCGATAGAGTAAGGCCCTTTACTCAGAGCCGAGAGCGCGCAAGAACGACAGGACCGGCGGATGAAACCAGCGTTGGCCATCAGCGAGATATTCAAGAGCATCGAGGGGGAGACATCCTACGCCGGGCTGCCGTGCAGTTTCGTGCGCACCGTGGGATGCAATCTGCGCTGCTCGTACTGCGACACCCAGTACGCGCAGTCCGGCGAAGGCATCCGCATCAGCCTGGAGGAGATATGCGAAGAGGTCGAGTCCCACGGCACTCGCCTGGTCTGCATCACGGGCGGGGAGCCCCTCATGCAAACGGAAGGGGTGGTGGCGTTGGCCGCGCGCCTGCTGGAAAGCGGGCATACGGTCCTGCTGGAGACCAACGGGACATTTGACCTCGCGCTCGTGCCCGAAGGCGTGGTGCGCATCATGGACGTCAAATGCCCCGGCAGCGGGGAGAGCGGCAAGACGCTGCCCGGGAACCTGGAGCGGCTCACGCCGCGCGATGAGGTGAAGTTCGTCATCTCGGACCGGGCGGATTTCGACTGGGCCGTGGCGTTTCTTGGGGAGCACGAGTTGGCCGGCGGGCCGCAGGTCCTGTTCGCCCCGGCCTACGGCCGCCTGGCTCCGCGCGAGCTGGCCGAGTGGATACTGGAGGCCGGGCTGGAAGTGCGCCTTCAACTCCAACTCCACAAGCTCATCTGGCCCGAGCGGACGCGCGGCGTTTAGGACCGGGCGCTGCGGACATGGATTGGAGAGGCCGACAATGAGGAACGAACTGACCCATCGGGAACGTGTCCGGCTGGCTCTCGAGCATCAGGAGACCGACAGGGTCCCCATTGCCATGGTTTGCTCGGGCATCAACACTCCGGCCTACGCGACGCTGGAGGAGTACCTGGCAAGGGATCGGGGCACGACCGTCGCCGAGTACCTGCGCCCACTCATAGACATCAAGGATGTGGGGCCTGCGTACGTGGGTCCTCCCCTGGCGGAGAGGACCGACATCTGGGGTGTGCGCCGCACGCCCGTGAGCTACGGGTCCGGGTCGTACGACGAGATCGAGTTCTATCCGCTGGCGGCGGCATCTGACCCGGCCGATATTGCGGCGCACTCATGGCCGGTCACCGAATGGTTCGACTACTCGGTGCTTCCGGAACGCATCGCGGCCATCCGCAAGGACGCGGACTACTGCCTGATGGCCAGCAACGGCAACATCTTCGAGACGTCGTGGTACATGCGGGGCTTCGAGCGGATGTTCGTGGACCTGGCGCTCAAACCTGAGTTGACCCACGCGATCTGCGAGCGCGTGTGCGGCTTCTACGTCGAGCACTTCACCAAGATCCTGTCGGCGGCCAACGGGGGGATTGACCTCGTCTTCACCGCCGATGACATCGGGGGCCAGAACGGCCTGCTGATGTCCCTCGACATGTGGTCTGCACACATCAAGCCTTACCACGTGCGGCTCAACCGGGTCATCCACGAGTTCGGCGCGCGGGTCATCTACCACTCGGACGGCGCCGTCATGGAGGCCGTGCCGGGGCTGATGGACATGGGGATTGACGTGCTCCAGGCGCTCCAGTTCGACGCCAAAGGCATGGACCCGGCGGCGCTGAAGGAGAACTACGGCGACAGGCTCTGCTTCGAAGGTGGCGTCAGCGTGCAGCAGACGTTGCCGTTCGGCACGGCGGAAGACGTGCGGAAGGAAGTCGAGGAGCGCATCGCCGTCCTCGGCCGGGACGGCGGCTACATCCTCGGCCCCTCGCACGCCATCCAGGCCGGCACCCCGCCCGAGAACATCCTCGCGCTGTTCGACACGGCGGCGTCCTACCCCATGCCGTCCGGACGCGGCTCGGCCTGAAGGCGGGGCGGGGCGAAGCGCACCTGCGGCAGGTCCTCTTCCTCCGGGGCAGGGCAAGGAAGACGCGGCAGGAAGGGGCACAGTCCCGCCGTGGACTCTGCCGTTTTCTTGCCCTTGCCGGGCCGTCTGCGAAGTGGTACAAGGGGAGCAACAGTGCCCAGGGTGGGCGCTGGCCCCGCGAACAGGGCTGCTGCGCGAGAGGAGACGTTATGAATCGGCTCTGGATGTGGTCGGTGTTGATGTTGGGCGGCCTGGCCTGCGCTGCTTTGGTCGGCGCCGAGGGCGGGGCAGAGAGCTCCGGCGGCGCGCGCGAAGGGCGCCCGCAGCGCTTCCGGAGCGATGATCCGATCCGTGTCGGGATGGTCGCCGAGGATTTCGCGCTGGTGCGGTTTGAGGACGTGGACATCAATGACCCGACCAGGGCACAACGGGCGCAACGGGTCAAGCTTTCATCCTTCCGGGGCGAGAAGCCCGTCCTGCTGCTGCTCTCGTCGTATACGTGACCGCCGACGGTAGGGTCGTTCCCCCGACTCGACCGGCTGTACGCGGCGTACGGCGACGAAGTGCAGTTTTTCTTTGTGTACGTTTCGGAAGCGCACCCCACGGACGAGGCATCGGCTGCCCCGCAGACGATCGAGGAGCGCGTCAGCTCTGCTTGCGACCGGATCGATGAGGACGGCAGACTCAAGCAGTTCACCCTCCCGGTCCTGGTGGATGACATGGACGACTCGACGCGGCTGGCCTATGAGGGCTTTCCCGCGCGGACCGTCCTGGTGGGACGTGACGGAAGGGTCGCCTGGGCCAGCGGGCACGGCCCGTTTGGCATCACGGCCCCACTGAACGGCGGCGAGGCGGAAGGCGCCCTCGGGAGCGAACTGGCGAAGAAGCCGCCGACGAAGGAAGACCTCGAGGCAGTGGCCGAAGAAGAGGCCGAGCAACTGAGGCCGTTCTACGGAGCCGAGGGCGAAGAATCCGTCCCCGTCGTTCGCATGAACTGCGGCGCCACCGAAGATTACACGGACCGCATAGGGCGCCTGTGGAGCAGGGACCGGGCGTTCGGCAACGGCCAATGGGGCCGCGTCGGCGGCAGGGCCGCTGCGCGAGGTCCGCACTGGGTGGTGGGCACCAGGGATTGGCCCGTCTTCTTGAGTGCCGCCGAGGGCATGGACGCCTACCGCATCCCCGTCAAGAACGGCAGGTATACGGTGAGGCTGCACTTCGCGGAGCTGCACCGGACGCGGGGCACGCGGCGCGGGCGGGGCCTCGTCGGGCGGGGCGACCGCGTCTTCACCGTGACCCTGGAAGGCGAACCCGCGCTGCGCGACTTCGACATCCTCGAGGCTGCCGGCGAGAGGATGTACGCGGCCGTCGTCAAGGCCTTCGCAGTAGAGGTCACCGATGGCGAGGTCACTGTCGAGTTCAGCAAGGGCAACAGCGAAAGCGGGGGCAGAGACCTTCCTGCGATGATCAACGCCATCGAGGTCCTGATGGGCGAGTAGCCCGCCGGCGCCGCCTGCCGTTGCTTCGTCGTCGGCAGACGGACCTCGGCAGAAGGTCCGGCCGGTTTCAGGTCGGCCTTCCGTCTTCAGGTGGTCGTCCGCCATTAGCTTGCACGCATCGTATGGCGCGCGTTATGCTTGCCCCTTCGTTCAGCAGCGAAAGGCTGAGGCATGGCGGAATCGAAGGTGAAGGTCGGCGTGGTCGGATGTGGCAACATCAGCGGGGCCTATCTCGGGAATGTGCGGGAGACCTTCGGGGTCCTCGAGGTGGTGGCCTGCGCGGACCTGGACATGGCCAAAGCACAGGCGCGGGCGGCGGAGTTCGGCGTGCCGAGGGCCTGCACCGTTGATAAACTGCTCGCCGAGCCCGAGATCGAGATCGTCATCAACCTGACCACGCCCGCCGCCCACGCGGAGGTCGCGCTGGCCGCCATCGAGGCCGGAAAGAGCGTCTACAACGAGAAGCCGCTGGCGGTCAGGCGGGAGGACGGCCGGCGGATGCTGGACGCAGCCGAGGCCCGGGGCGTGAGGGTCGGTTGCGCGCCGGACACCTTCATGGGTGGCGGCCTGCAGACTTGCC
>JAUVVP010000409.1 GCA_030604585.1 Planctomycetota bacterium
CCTGCTGCACGTAGGCACTCTCCTCGGCAGTCAGGTTCCCCTCGGTCTTCTTCTGCAGCATGGCGATCGTGTCGATCAGGAACGCCGCCCCGTCGATGTCCACCTCCCTTTTGTGCGTCAGGGGGTGCTCAATCTCACCCAGGGCCAACAGCGCCTGCGTGCTGAGGCCTGCTATGAAGCCGTCTATGGTGGGCTCGGCCGAGGGCCGGCGCCCAGCCTGCTGCCCGCTCGGGGCACGCTTCTTCTCTGCCTCTTGTTCGCGCAGCCTCTGTTTCTCTTCGGCAACGGCCTCCTTCCACTCCTGGTCAACATGGACCTTGGGTTCCGCTTCTTTCTGTGTGTTCTCTTGCGCCATCCTTCCCTCCCCGCCAGGCCCGGTGTGGCTGAAGGCATCCCCTGCGCCGCACTACCAATAGGAGAACCGTTTGGCCCCCGTATTTCAAGAGAGTTTCCCTGCCGTCCGCTGCCCCCGCTCAGGGACACGCGTTGCTTCTGCTGTGCAAGGGTCAATAAGCAAGCTCGGGGACGTGGCGCAGCATCCGCTCGGCGCGGTAGGTGCCCCAGCCGCTCGGGCTCACCTCGACCTCCCAGACGACCTCGCCCTCCGGCGTGACCTCCACGTAGCGCGTCGTGTCTCCCTCGGTCCGGGTGCCGAACACGATCAGCGTGTTGCCGTTGGGCAGCCGGTCGGCATCGCTCCAGATGGGGCAATAAAGGTCCGGCTCGTGCCGGTAGTCCCAGACCGCCGTGGCGGTCATCTTCGCCTCGTCTATCGCCAGTTCGAGTGCGCGGCTGACCTGGCCGCCGACCTCCTCCGGGCGGCCGGTGCCGTTGTCGAACAGCAGCAGGTTGCCGTTCGGCTGAAGCTCAGGCGCGTGCTGATGGTAGAAGCGGTCGGCGGGGTCCATCTCGAAGTCGCCGTTCTGGCCGAGTCGCCAGAGGATCTCGCCGCTCGTCCTTTCTATCTTCAGGATGGAGTTCATGTTGCGACAGGACAGGTACAGGCTCCCGTCCCGCGGGTCGGGCTCGACGGTGTTGCAGTGGCTGTAGTCCGGGCGGTCACGTTCCGGCTCGTGGTGGTCGAACAGGTGCCAGTTCCAAACGATGCGATTGCAGGCCGGGTCCCATTCGACGATCTGGTCGCCCAGTAAGTCCTTGCCGTACTTGTCGAAGGACCTCCTGTCGGTGGTCAGGAACATGAAGTGGCCCTCGGGCGTCCTGTGGATGTGGTGGTGGTTCGCCATCAGGTTCTCCCACACGATCCGGCCGTCCCAGCTCACCACGAAGGCCATCACGCGGCTGAGCCCTTCCATGATGTTCGTTCCGCCGACCAGCACGCCCTCGTCCACGGTGCGCACGTCAATGTCGCCGCGCAGGTCGGGGACGTCCGCCCTGTAGCCCCAGTGGGACTCCCCAGGACGGCGCTGATAGAACCATCTCGTCCGGCCGTGCGCGTCAATGACGGCGGCCGTCAGCGGCACGTGCAGCGGGTGATTCGACAGGTTAACCAGCGTGTGCCCCGGCTGCATCCTGTCCTCTTCGCAGACGTGGACCCGGAACTCGGGCCAGACTTCAGGCAGTTCCACCATCTTTGTCTCCCTCCGGTACGGCAAAGCGCGTTCTATTCGCCGCCGAAGTGCTTCATCCACTGCCCGTTCGCTGCGAGCAGCTCCTCCAGGACTGCCTGGGAGCGCGAGAAGCCGGGACAGCCGGGGTCCGCCGCCAGGCACTGGAGGGCTTTCCCGCGATCGCCGCTCAGGGCGGCGTCAACGACCAGCTCGCCCCACTCCAGCCAGCGTTCGGTCCAGCTCGCGATCGGCTCCGGAATCTCGCCGAACACCAGGGGTTTCAGCCCGTCCTCGGTCGCCACGGCGGGGCCTTCCACCACTGCGCCCTCGGGCAGGTTGGCGATCTGTCCGCCATTCGGCAGGTTCACGAAGAACACCTCGCGCGTATCGTCTTCAATGGCCTGCAATATCTGGAGCACCTGCGCCTCTTCGGTTCCATCACGCGCGCCGAACGCCTCCAGGTCCACCGGGTCCGGCGAATCGGCGGCAGTGCGCAGCTTCTCCAGGAACTCAGCGGTCCGCCGCTTCTTCCCTTCGATGTCGAAGAGCTTGAGCCCGTAGGGCTCCAGGTCCTCCTCGGAACGGAAGAAGTGGGGCAGGAACTCCGCCACGTGCGTGTCGCCCGGGCCGGGGTAGAAGCCGGTGTTCTTGAACAGGTCCGCGCAGAAGGGGTTGCCCGGCGTGCCCCCGCGCAGCCGTTCCCGGACGAGCGGGTAAGCGTCGCTGCCCGCCACTTTGAATGCGTAGGCGAGAACGAAATGGTTGATTCCCGCCGCCCAGAGCCACGTGTCGGCGGGGTCGGCGCCGATGATGCCGCACAGGTCACGGCGGAGCAGCTCGGGGCCGATGCAGAGGCCGACGCACCGGATGGCCGTCTCCCGCGTGACGGCGCGGCAGTTGACCGTCAAGGGGTTGGTGTAGTTGAAGAGCGTGGCGTGCGGGCAGAGCCTCTCCATGTCACGGGCAATGTCCACCAGCACGGGCACGTGGCGGAAGGCGCGGCTCATCCCTCCGATGCCGACCGAGTCGCCGACCGGCTGGACGATACCGTGGCGGGCCGGTATCTTCAGGTCGGCCTCCCAGGCCTCATCGCCGCCGACGCTGATGGTGGCGGTCACGTAGTCGGCGCCCTCCAGGACGTCCTCCCTGTCAGTGCCGGCGACGATCTCCAGGTCTGCGCCTTGCTGGGCCACGAGCTTGCGGGCCACCTTCTCGACGATCGCCAGCGTCTCGGCATCGATGTCCACCAGCGCAACCGTAGCGCCGTGGCATGCCTCCGAACTGAGGAGCCCGTACAGCAGCACGGTCGTAAAGGAACTGCTGCCCGCGCCGATCAGCACAAACTTTGGACCCTTCATCGCCTTCCCCTTCGCGGGACATGTCAACAGAGCAGGTCTGCTTCGCAGTATGCTGTCTCTCAACACGGAGGCACGGAGAGCGGAAGGCCGGCGCCTCGACGGCCATGGCCCGCGCCTTCCCAACCTGAGACCTTGAACATTGAACCTGTAACTGTTCCGGCCGCTATGTTACGCGCTGCCGCC
>JAUVVP010000455.1 GCA_030604585.1 Planctomycetota bacterium
CGGACGAGGCCACCGGCTGGGCCGAAGACGCCGACAAGTGGGCGGCCGGCATCCCGGCCGGATACAGCGAGGACGACGAGTTCGACTACGAGGAGTTCATCCGGCGCGAATTCGGCGGCAAGACGCGCATGGTTCTCGGTTTGCCAGTCTGGCTTTGGGTCGTCCTCGGGGTGCTCCTCGCCGTGGGGCTGGTGATCCTGCTCGCCCGCGTGTGACATCGGCGCCACACGGGACAATTGCGCCTGGGCACACCAGGAAGTAGCCTGGCGCATGTCCCCCCAAGAGGAAACGAGAGGCCTGATCGAATCCGGGAGCCGCTGCCCGACACCAGAAGAAGCCCGTCCCGGGTTCGCTGGCCGGCCAAGGAAGGAGGGTGCTCGTCTTGGCGCTTCGCTTTTTCTTGCTCCAACAGGGAGAACGAGAGGGGGCATGAGAACGGGCACGGACCGTTTCCGCTAAGGACCTCGAAAATGCCGCCGCCACGACACGACCGCATTTTCCCCTTCCGGCTGCTGAATGGGTATCCAGGCAGTGAGTCCCTGGACGCGACGTTTTTCCTGCCGCGCGCCGAGAACGCGGTGCGCCGCATCTGGGCCATGGTGCCCGAAAGCACGCCCACGATATCCATCGACGACACGCACCTCGAGCCGCAGCGGGTTGCCGACGGGACGCCCCGGTGGATCGACTACGGCACGGCGGAACTGCCCACCGGATTCACGCAACTGCGCGTGCGAGGCATAGAGGCGCGGGACTGTGGCAACGCATACCTGGTCGTCACGGCGAAGCTGGACCTTTCCCTGGAAGGCTGCACGCTGGAGGAAGCCGAAAGAAAGCTCTGGGGCCTGGCCCGCTGCGACGCCGGGACGACCACACTGACACCCTGCCGGCTGACCGTCGGCTCCCCGGCCACGTTTCGCGTCCGCTATACTGCGGGGCCGAAGGGCCTCCCGGCGGGCGCCCTGGTGCGCTTCATCGTCCCCAAGGCTTTCTCCCGGCCGCAAACCGACGACCCGGACGCTCCGGGTTTCGTGGAAGTGACCGAGGGCCGGGACGTCACCGTCAGCTACATCGAGGATTCCATCGAATCGCACGAGAAGGTGGACGTCTTCTGCCGGCTGGATGCCGGCCTCGCGCCGTCCGACGGCTTCGAACTCAGCTACCTCACGGACCACACCTACATCTACCCCTCGACGTTCCACGAGACGGAGCGGCGCTACTGGTATTCGAAGGTCCCGGTCCTCTCCGCTGCCGTGGCGTCGGCGCAAGATACGCCGTTCGTCAGCGTGCTGGAGGGTAACGGGCACACGCTGCAGTTCGTGACGGGGCCGGCGGAGCGGCTTCACCTGTTCCTGCCGGGGCGGCGCTTCACATCCGATGACCTGGTGCTGAGAGGGACGTTCACCGACCGCTACCGGAACGTTCCTCCCGCGGGCCCGATAGACCGCGACGTCGAGTTGTGGCTGGTCCAGGGAGAAGCCCGCTCCACGCTGGGCAGGCCCGAGGGTCGCTTCGTGGCGCCGCACCGGTTCGCCGTGCCGCTGCCGCGACTTGCCCCCGGCGTCTACCGCGTGGAGGCCCGCCGGACCGGCACGCCCGGGCTTATGGCGCGCAGCAACCCGATGGAGGTAGTGGAGGATGACGGGCTGCGGGAGCGCCTCTGGTGGGGAGAGGTCCACGGCCACACGGAGATGAGCGACGGCTGCGGCGGGTATTGGGAGCTGTACCGCCACGCGCGCGACGAGGGCTGCCTGGATTTCGCCGCCGCGGCGGACCACGCCTGCTACCACTCGGACAACGAATGGCTCTGGATGCAGGACGTCACCAACTCATGGAACGAACCGGGGCGCTTCGTCACGCTGGTGGGCTACGAGTGGGCCGGCCGCCAGGTTCACCGCAACGTCTACACCTCGCGCGAGCGCCTGAAGCTGTTCCGGGGCATGTATCCGCCCACTGCCAACCTCGACGTCGTCTGGGAACACTTCCACGGCGACGAGCAGGTCGTCGGCGGGCCGCACGCGCCGCTGGCTCACGGCCTCGTCTGGAAGCATCATGACGCCTCCGTCGAGCGCTTCCTCGAGATCTATTCCATGTGGGGCGCGAGCGATTTCCGGCAGAACCCGCTCGTCCCCCAGTTTGCCCGGGAGAACCCGCGTGGCATGACGGCCGACGAACTGCTGCGCACGGGCGCCAAACTCGGCTTCACGGCCGGCGGCGACTGCCACGAGGGCCACGCCGGCTTCTCGTGCGAGGACCCCGACGGCCAGGGAAGCACGTCGCACACGTTCGCGGTCCGGCTTTTCTATCGCTGCGGCATGACGGCGGCCGTCATGTGCGACCTGGACCGCCGGTCCCTGATCCACGCCCTGCGGCAGCGCCGCACCTACGCGACCACGGGCGCCCGCATACTTCTTGAGTTCAGCGCCGCCGAGCTGCCGATGGGCGCCGAGGGGCAGGCGGACGAGGTGGAATGCGAGGTGGCCGTCCACGGCAAGGATACAATCACGCTGGCAGAGATTGTCAAGGACGGCGAAGTGGTCTGTGCCCACGAATGCAACGCCCTGGACGTGAGCCTGAGTTGGCGCGACCCCGAGTCACCCACTGTGGAACATTACTATTACGTGCACGTCGTCCAGGCCGACGGCCAGCAGGCATGGTCCAGCCCGATATGGATCCGCCCTTCGGACTGAGAGATTTGAGCACCACGGAGGCACCCCGCAACTCTACTCGGGGCCAGGGAAAGGCAGCGGGAATGCACACTATGATCTGGCGGACTTGCTTTCGCCTGAGGTATTCCGCGAAACGCCACGTCCAGGC
>JAUVVP010000436.1 GCA_030604585.1 Planctomycetota bacterium
GCCAAACAGGCGGCGGGCGGGACGACGACGACTCTCCGAAGCCTGTTTCTTCTGCCAGCGCGAAGCTCATTAGAACCTGTCTGCCTGCCACACGTAGGGCCGCTGTCCCCCGAACAGGACGTTCAGCAGCGCCTCGGCGTCCCCTTGCGCTTCCACGTCGGGGTCACCCAGGACATCGTCCGCCGCGCGATAGCCGACGAGGAGCTGCGTCAGCTTTCCCTGCCCCAACTTGACGAGGGCGGAGGCGGCCGAATCCGTGGCCGTGCCCCCGTTGAACCGCAGTTCGGTGTGCCCCAGGTCGGTCTCGAGCCCCAGTGTGACGGGACGGCCCGCGAATGCGCTGCGCGCCAGGCGTCTCTGAAGGGCCGGATGCAACTTCTCAAAGAGGGCGTCCTGATTGAGCAGCCGTATCATGCCGCCGCCCATGCGCGGGAAGTCGGTCTGCAGCCGGCAGCCGAAGCGCCGGGCGAAGCGCAGAAACGGGTGGTCGGCCGCCATGTGAAGCTCGATGTGGCCGCAGCGGCGGTCAACGGCCATCTTCGCGAACTCATAGAGGATGCTCCAGAACGCCGCTCGGTCGGTGGCGTTCACCTCTGTGACCCTTACGTCCGCCTGGTTGTCGTCGTAGACGGCGTAGGCCAGCCTGCGTCCCGCCTCGTCCTCGATGAGGATAGCGGCGGCCCTGGTGTGGTAGGAGCTGCCCTTGCGGAAGCCCGCGAAGTGCTCCTCGTCCCGCACGAGGGCTGCGGCACGGTGGCGGTTATCCTCGTTGTACAGCGCGACGATGAAGGGGTAGTCATCGGGGCGGACCGGACGGGTTGTGTAGCTCCCGGCGCCGTCGGCCGCACGCTCGGCGTCGCGCGTGGCGATATGCGCCTCATGCTCGGGCAGACACGGAACGAAGCCGACCTTGTCGTAGAAATCGGAGATGCCGAACAGCATCGAGACGTCCTGACCCAGCCCGGTCATGTACTCCACCGTGTCTTCCATGAGGCGTCGGGAATGGCCCTTCATGCGATGTTCACGTTCGGTCCTTACGCCTCCGACGCCGCCCATCCTGACCTGGGTGCCCATCAGCCATATCAGGCAGTCGCGCACGGAGAGCCTGCTGAGCGTCTCGCCGTCCCGGACAATCCGGCGCCGGTGCCCGTGGCCCTCGACGGTCGTGGTGATCTCGATGGGCATCGTAGCCCTCCGTCGTCGAAGGATACGTCCTACCTGACCCGATTGAGCGCGTCCATTATGTACGGAAGGGCGGGCGTGTCAAGAATGACCGGCGGGGCGGCCCGTCTCCTTGCGCGGCATCGGCCTGGGGCTATAATGCGCTTCCCCCGCCGCGCAGTGCGGGCGGCGCCGCCCCTGTGGGACGGTCGCGCAGCGTATGATCGACATCGAGACGAAGAACGAGCGGAGCCGCAACTACCTGCGGGCGGCCTACTTCCGCAGCCCCGAATGGATTCCCTGCGCCGTGGGGATCATGCCGGCCACGTGGAAGAGACACCGCGAGCAGCTGGAGGACGTACTGCTAAGGCATCCCGGGTTGTTCCCGGAGTTCGAACGGGGCCGGACGGATTTCGACGCCGTCGGCGACCAGAGGTATGTCGGCGGGCGGTTCACCGACAACTGGGGCTGCGTCTGGGACAACATAGCCGAAGGGCTTGACGGTGTTGTGGTGCGCTCGCCGCTGGAGGATTGGGAGCGCTTTCCGGACTGGCATCCGCCGGACCCGATCACGGAAGGGGAGGGCTGGGGCGCTCCGCCGGACTGGGACCGGCTTCGGCGGCAGTGCGAGGACGCAAAGCGGACGGGGCTGATCGCTGCGGGCCACCTGCCGCACGGCTTCATGTACATGCGTCTGTACTACCTGCGCCGGTTCGAGAACCTGATGCTCGACTTCGGCAGGGATGAGCCGCGGCTGAAGGACCTGATAGACGTGGTCCTCCAATACAACCTGGCCGCCATCGGGAAGACCATCGAGTGCGGCGTTGAGCTGATCCACTTCGGCGACGACCTGGGGATGCAGAAGTCGCTCCCCATCAGCCCCGCGAAGTGGCGCCGGTACCTGCTCCCATGCTACCGGCGCATGTTCGGCCTCTGCACGGAGCGGGGCGTGGAGGTCTACTTCCATTCCGACGGTCACATAACCGAGATAATCCCGGACCTGATCGGGGCCGGCGTGACCATCCTGAACCCCCAGGTAGGGGCAAACGGCCTGGACGGCCTGGCACGGGTGGCAAAGGGCAAGGTGTGCGTCAACCTCGACCTGGACCGCCAGCTCTTTCCGTTTGCCGGCCCCGAGCAGATCGCCGACCACATCCGGGAGGCCGTTGCCAGGCTCGACTCACCGGCCGGCGGGCTCATGCTCTACGCGGAATGCGAACCCGACGTGCCGCTCGCAAACATCCGCGCGATCTGCAAGACACTCGAAGAGGTCGGCGGGCCCTGCTGACGCGTCGGCCCCGCCGAAAGGAGCAAAGGAATGATCTGGGGACTGATGATGGGCGGGTGGATGGGTGCTCTGCTGCAGGACAGCGAGGACCGCTACAGGGACGAGCTGGAGTTTCTGGCATCTCACGACCTGCACGCCTGCCAGTGGAGCACAAGGGCGCTGCTTGCCATGGAGCGGGGGAGGCGGGAGGAACTGGCCGGCCTCCTGGCGGAGCACGACGTGCACGCCGTCCTCTCGTTTCACTTCAGTTTCTTCGCCCGGGACCGGGGGCAGGTTCAACAGGGGATTGACGAGGCAATTGAGGCGATCGAGACCTTGCCCGGCATGCTGCGAACCCCGATCGTCACCACCGCCGGGGGCACCATGCACAGGTTCGCGCGGCAGCCCTCCCTGGCCGAACAGATGGACAGGCTGGCAGAGGCGCTGAGGCCCATCGCCGAGGCCGGCCGCCGAGCCGGCTGCCCGGTCGGCATCGAGAACCAC
>JAUVVP010000101.1 GCA_030604585.1 Planctomycetota bacterium
CACGCCGAGCGTCGGGTCCAGAGCCTTGCGCCGGACGAGGGCCTGCTGGAAGGACTGGAAGTCCTTGTAGCCCTGTCCGCTCTGCTCGAAGACGCCGAACAGGTTCTTCACGGCGTGGAAGACGTTGTGCCCGTAGGCCATGAGTTCGTGCGGGTATTCGTCCTGCACCTCGGCCGTGTCCTCCTTCAGCTTGCCGTGCACGAAGACGATGTTGCTGATGTCGGACCAGACGTTGCCGAGGAAGCGGTGGTGTCCGCCGCTGGGCGACCAGTTGGAGCCCGTGGCGAAGCGGTAGACGGTATTGTTGAAGTAGGAGTTGTGGATGGTGCTGACGGCCTCGTAGAACGCGGCGGCGCTGCAGAGCTTGCTGTCGGCGTCGTTGTTCAGGCCCCAGGCGATGTTGTTGAAGACGTAGTTCTTGAAGCTGCCGTCCAGGTAGTAGGCGAAGCCGAGCCTCGCATTGAAGGGCTTGTTTGCGGCCCAGTTCCAGTAGCCGTTGGGGTTGGCCGATATGTTGTTGTAGACATAGAAGGGCCCGCCCTGCCAGGTCTCGATGCCGCCCCAGTCGTTGGTGGCGAGCAGCGTCTGCTCTGCCTTGTTGTGGTGGATCAGGTGGCGCGAGAGCGGCACGTCCCCGCCTGCGCCGCTGGACTTGCCGCCGAACAGGAAGAGGCCCGACCCGTAGGTGCGCAGCAGCATGTTGCCGGCGACTTCCATAGTCTCCGGGAAGCCCACGACCAGCGCGTGTGCGTCTGACTGGCGGAACGGCCGCAGCCCGATCATGAACAGGTTGTTCCTCAGGACTCGTACGTCCGCCAGGCGGCCGCCGCCCCTGCCGATGGTTATGGCGGCGTCGTCCGTGTACTGGATCAGGTTGTCGGACACGACGACCGACCCGATCCGCACCCTGTTGTTGATCCCTCCGATCCGGACCGCCTTGCTGATGTACTCGAACCGGCAGTTCGAGATGCGCACATCGTCGCTCGTTCCGAGCAGACGGATGCCTGCGTTGTCCACCTCCTTGTGCATCCACGGCGCGAAGTGGTAGTCCCACCATGCGTCGTTGAAGCGGAAAGTGAGGCCGCTGATCACGATGTGGCTGACGCCCGTGGTGTCTACCTTGTCGCGCCCTTCCTGGCCGATGATATCGAGCCGGTTGGGCGAGTTCGCGGAAGCCAGGTCCTGGATGAGGCTGTAGCGCCGCGCCGCCTCCACGGTGATCGTATCCGGGTCGCGGTCGCCAGGCAGCCGGAGGTGGAGCCGTCCGCCGTCCCCGCGCCTCTCGAACCAGAACTCGCCGTCGGAGTCGAGATACTGTGGCTTGTCCTCCAGGAAGTATCGGTTGCCGGCGTTGATCTGGCCGCTGTCGCCGTACCACCTTCCTTCAAACGCTAGCGTCCTCTTCTCGGGGTCGACGGCCACGATCTTCGAGGGGAAGGGCGTTCCCATGACGATGGCCCACTCGGTCCAGACGATGGCGTCCCTGTAGTACTCGGGATTCTCCGTCAGATGCTTCGTGTCTATGCCGAGGTGCATCGTCTTCCCGTCCACCGTCGTCGTGCGGTTCGCCGCTATCCACCACTGGGGCTGTTCCCACTGCCACCACTCGCTCAGGACCTCTTCGAGATCGGAGACCTCCCAGTTGGGCGTGCGGGCGATGGGGATGCGCATGACCGAGTCGTCGGCGTCCACTGCCCAGATGCGGCGCGGCGCGTAGTCGAGGTCGGCGACCCATACCTTGTCGGCGTCCGGGATGTCCACGTGCTGCGATCCCTTCCTCCAGCCCGTCACGACCTCCGAACCCGAGATCACCGCCTCGCCCTGGCCCCAGGACGGGTCGCTGGTGAGAGCGATGGGTTTGCCGGGCCGGCCGGACTCCTTCGCCGTCAGAGCGCCGCGGTAGGTGACGCCGCGCTTGAACACGTAAGTGTCCACGCCGCTGGCGGCCCTGGCCTGGCCTGCTGCCTGAGGGTCCCATGGATGGTGCTTCCAGGGCTCGTCCCTGCTCGTGCCCGGGTTGTTGTCGTCCCCGCCCTCGTAGTCGACGTAGCGGACCGAGTCGCCGACCTCGAAGACGAACGGCTGCGGCGCCCACTCCAGGTCGCCCCTGGCGGTGACCTCGGCGTGGGTCTGTTGCCAACTGTAGGTCTGGGCAGCGCTACAGAGCCCCGCCAGGCCGGCTAAACACACGAGCGACACGAGAAGCTTCGGCGGACAGTAACTCATGCCTGGTCTCCCGGACAGAGAGGGTAGCCCCCATGACTTGCGCATCGGCATTCCCAGTGAATGCCCTCGTCGCGCGCAATTCTACCCCCCAGGCCGGCGGCACGCAACGGCAGAGGATCCCACCGGCCAGCCTCGATTGCCCGCGAAGGCTACTGGGACGCGCGTCGCGGCTCAGGCGCTTGAGCGGCAGAGAGAGGGGCTGGCCCGTCTCAAGGGGCCGGAGCTGATCCGCGACGCACTGCGGGCGCCGGTGGGGGAGATAGAGGCCCGACCGGACGGCTGCCTGGAGTACAACACAAGCCCCATCAACCTGCTGGAGGCTGACGGGGCATTGCGCATGGATTTGGCAGCGCGGGCGGGTCCGCCTGTGGCGGATGAAATTCGAACCCGCGATCCCGTCCCGCGTTCGCGGGAGGATTATGAGCCTGCGCTACCTTTGCAGAAGTGCTCCCCTGGGTACAAAAAATGGTAGCGGGGGCGGGTCCGCCTGTGGCGGATGAAATTCGAACCCGCGATCCCGTCCCGCGTTCGCGGGAGGACTATGAGCCTGCGCTACCTTTGCAGAAGTGCTCCCCTGGGTACAAAAAATGGTAGCGGGGGCGGGATTCGAACCCGCGACCTTCAGGTTATGAGCCTGACGAGCTTCCTGACTGCTCCACCCCGCGTTCGTTCTACCATAGTATAGCGCTTGCCACGGCCCGCGTCAAGTTCACGAGCGCAGTCCTGCTGCGCCGCCGCCATCCGGGCGTGCGGCCGTCCAAAGCGGCAAGAACGAGGGCGCATAGGCGGAACGCGGTTTCACTGCGTGGCTGTTAACGTTAGCATGGGGAGTTGGTACTGGGCACCTATGCTCTGTCTGGTGGATAGCGTGCGATGGAGCTTGGGATATTCGCGTTGGTAGGAGTGTGCATAGGGCTCTTGTTGGCCGTCGTGCTGGCGATGGTACTTCAGGATCCTGCGACCACTCATGGCGGGACGCGACCACGTCCCGCGTGTGCGGGAAGATCATGAGTTTGACTCCCCCCTGCCGAAGCCTTCGGGTGAAAGCCCGGTCAGGCTGTAGAAGCCGGTTGCGCCCTTCTGGCGCTTGAGTAGACGCTCGAACCTGCGGGCAGCCGTCCGATCGGGGAAGGCCTGTGACCAGACCAATTCCCACGGCCCTCTTCCGCGCGTCCAGCGGGACACTCCTTCGTTGTGCTGTTGCAGGCGCTTGGCCAGCTCGTCCGTGGTGCCGATGTAGAAGCGCCTGGTCCTGGTGCTGTAGAGAACGTAGACGTGGCATGCCCTCTGCTGTTCAGCCATAGCGCCGGTCCCCAGAAAGCAACAGGCAGGCCCTGAGGCCTGCCTGCGTTCGCATGGTGGCGGGGGCGAGGGTCCGCTCGCGCCTGCCCGGACCCGTCCCTTGTCGAGATGCCCACACCGCTCGGGGCCACGCCCATGCCGGCGCTCTCGACCTGGTCAGTCGGTCGCCTTCAGCTCGTCCATGACGATCTGGCCGCTCTCGCTCGGCTCGTAGTCCCAGTTGCGAAGCAACGGCGGGCCCGCCTGAGGGTGGAAGCACCAGGCGGTCCAGTGAAGCTGCTCGTTCTCACGCAGGACCTTGACCATCCTCGGGATGAAGTCGTCCTCCTCCCCGCCTCTGCCCCGAAGGCCGCCGCCCCATTCGCCGATCAGCACGGGCACCGTCTGGCTCGGCGTGAGGAAGGTGTTCTCCCAGCTGAACTCCGGCTTCCAGTCCTTGTTGCCATAGACGTGGCTGTCGTAGAGGATGTTCTCGCCCTCGACGGCGTAGCCTGTGAGGATGCCCGACAGGTCGTAGGCCCAGTCCAGCGCGCCGATGACGATGATGCTGTCGGTCGCGCCGGCCGCGCGCGTGGCGTCGTAGAGCTCCTGCAGGCCGACGGCGCGGTAGCGGATTTTGGTCCTGACGCGCGGGATCGGGTTCTCGGGATCGCGCTCCCGTCGGGTGCGGACGTCTTCCTCGACCGGGCCGCCGTTCAGCCCCGTGTCCCACGACTCGCGGTGCGGTTCGTTGTACAGGCCCATCAGCACGGCGGGATGGTTGCCGTAGCGCTGCCCCAGGTCCTGCCAGAAGAGCTTGGACCCTTCGTCCGGCATGTGGTGCTGGCCGATGTTCTCGCCCCAGACGCCGGCGTTGTTCCAGTGCAGTTCCAGGATGATGTAGGCGCCGCGCTGGGCCGTGCCGACTACCATGGCGTCCACGATCTCGCGGTAGCGGGCGCCGCCGTCGGACTGCGTGGGCGACCGGCCGAACCAGCGATCCTGGCTCAAGGGGACGCGGATGACGTTGGAGCCCCAGTCATCGATGGCCACCTCCAGGGAGCGCATGACGTTCTCGCCCTCGTCCTGCCACTCCAGGCTGGCGATGTTGACGCCTCGCAGGCGCACGGGCGTCCCGTCCGGCCCGACCAGGCGGTTGCCCTCGGCGCGGAGCTGCGGCGGGGCGCCCTCTGGGATGAGGGAGGCCGGGTCGTCGAAGGGCACGATGGTGGGCGGCTCGGACGGCTCCGCGATTGTGTCGACGACGATGTAGGTGATGGGCGGGTTCTTGAGCGTGTGGATCCTGTCGCGGGCGGCCATGTCGGCGCAGCCCCCCAGAAACACCAGCCAGCCAGCGAAGGCGGCGAACTGCACCAGACGTCCGGTTCGTCCAAGGAGCGGTCTCATGCTCATCTCATCCTCCGTGTGCGCAGATGCGTTCGGGACCTGGCACCTACCTCTGGAACTCGATGTTGGTTATCTTCCACCCGTCGTCCGTCCGGAGCAGCACATAGGTGGACTTCATCTCCCACCGGCCCATCAGGGCTCCCACGTCCTCAATCCGGACCGTGTCGCCGTCGACGGTCACAACTGACCCGGTCAGGTCAAGCTCGTAGGTCGACTCGCGCTCGGCCATCCGCTCCACCATCTGCGCGACGCCTTCCCTGCCGCTGCCGCGCCAGCCCTCGTAGTCGTCCGAGAACAGGGCCATGGCAGCCTCGGCGTCGTAGGTGGCGACGGCCATTTCATAGTCCCGGAGCAGCCGAAGGGCCCCCTCCTCGTCCCTCAGCTCGGGCGACACCTGACATCCTGCCAACAGGGCGGCGACGAGCAGGGCCCCAATCGTGGGGCGAAGCTGCTTCGCGTTCATCTCCATTCCCCTTCCCAGAGTACGTGTCAGCCTGAGGTCGAACTGCAGTCTACCCCGCCTGCTCAACGACATCAACGCAGGTGCTGTGACCTCCCAGTGCGGCCCGGCCAACTCGTGTCCGTGCTCGGCGCACTAAAGCAGAACCGCATCGTGGGCGTCACCCAGCCGCCGATGCGGCCCCATGTGGACGGTGGCAGCCCCGCTCCCGGGGACTGCCTCTCTGGATGTAGACTGTACCGACCGATGCCCGGGCTCGCGTTTGTTCGTCAGTCGCCGGGGCTCTGCCCGGAGCCCAGTTGCATGCCCTTCATGTGCTCGTCGAAGACGCCCGGCTCCACGGCCTCGCGCATCTGCCGCAGGCCGGTCATTTCATCTTCCGTCATGTCCCGCAGTTCGTCAGGCTCTCGGGCGACGTGGGGGGTGAGGAAGATGAGCAGTTCGGTCTTGTCCTTCTCCTCGACCGTTCGCCTGAAGAGCGCCCCGACCAGCGGGATGCTGCCCAGGATCGGCACCTGCCGGACACTCTCGCTGCGGCGGTCCTGCATGAGGCCGCCGATCACGATGGTCTGGCCGTCGCGGATGGCAATGCGCGTGTCGGCCGAGCGCTTGGCGAAGACGGGCGCGTTGAGCGTCTCGGAGATGGGGACAGTCTCCGCAGTGGTGGTGGAGATCTCCGGGCTGACGTCCATGATGACGAGCCCATCCGGGTTGATGTGGGGGGTGACCTCCAGGATGATGCCGATGTCCTCGTACTCGATGGTGTTGATGGTCTGGCCCGTCTCGGTGGTGCGCGTGTTGCGCACGAACGGCACCTCTTCGCCGACCGGTATGGTGGCGGTCTGGTTGTCGCTGGTCAGGATGCTGGGCCGCGAGAGGATGTCGAGCTTGGTGATCTCCTGGAGTGCCCTCAGGGCCGCCGTCACATCGCCGCCGACCACCCTGAGGACGAGCCCGCCGGTCGCGTCGGCGACGCCGAAGTCCGTGAACAGCGACTGTTCATCGCCGTCGGGCTCGACGTCCAGGATGGAAAACTCCACTCCCAGGTCCATGTCGTCACTCCAGGTCACCTCGGCGATGAGCACCTTGATGAGCACCTGGGGAATCGGGCGGTCGAGTTCGGCGATGATGGCGCGCAGGCGTTCGAAGTTGCTGGGCGCGGTCAGAACCATGAGCGTGTTGGTGTCCTGATCGGCGACGCAGTAGACCTGGCCCGTCAGGCTGCCGGGTCCCTGGCTGGCCTCTGCTGAGAGCTGCCGGACGAACCGGGAGAACATGCCGCCCCTCCCGCCGCGCTGGTCGCCGCGGCCGGTCCGGCCCCCTCCGCGCGTGCGGGGGGCACCGGCGTCTCCGTCCCGGGCCTCGAACAGGTCGTTTATCAGTTCGGCCAGGTTCTCGGCCTCGGCGTTCTTGAGCGGATAGACCAGCACGGACTCCTCCTCGACGGGGTTGGCGTCGAGCTGCTCGATGACCTGGGCCACAACGTCCAG
>JAUVVP010000139.1 GCA_030604585.1 Planctomycetota bacterium
ATGAGGCAACTCACGCGGGGGACACCCGAAGACAGCGACGTGGACCCCGCTTTCAGCCCGGACGGCAAGGCGATCCTGTTTGCTTCCACGCGCGGGGGGGCGACCGGCGTCTGGCGCATGCTGAGCGACGCGTCCGAGCTTGAACGCATCTGCGACGGGGATCAGGCCGAATGGTCGCCCGACGGCAAGCAGATCACCTTCAGGAGGGACGGCAGGATCCTCACCCGCCACCTGGCCTCCGGCCGGGAGAAGGTCATCAGCCCCGAAGGTTGGGCGCTGTGTTCGGGCCCGTCGTGGAGCCCGGACGGGCAGGCCATCGCCTTCGCATGCAGATGGGAGGCGGGCAATGCGATCTTCACCGTGGGAGCCGACGGCGGCCGGCCGACCGAGGTCTATGACAAGCAAGGCGCCTGCGAGCCCCACTGGTCGCCGGACGGCTCGCAGATAGTCTATGAGACGGAGACCAACATCTGGACGAGAAGGCCGGACGGAACGGGGAACCGGCCGGTCACCTGGTTCGGCGGCGTGCAGCGCTGCCCGCGGTGGAGCCCCGACGGGCAGAGCCTCGTGTTCTGTCAGGGCCCCTCGGAAAGGGGACCCTGGGAGCTCTACGTCATTCCGTCCCGTGGCGGCAATCCAGAGAAGCTCACCGAGGGCGGTTCGGACATCCATCCCTACTGGCAAGCGGTCCCGGGGGTGGAAGGGACGGGCAAGGCTGCGGAAGGGGCTGCGTCGTGACCCGCCACAGGACCCTCCGCGTCGGCCTGGCGATAGTCGGCCTATGGGCCGGGCTTACCTTGGCGGCCGACGCACAAGGCAGGGCCGGCGGGGCGCCTGCGGTCCCCTTCCCGTATCTGCTCGACACGGGCGGGCCCTCGTCCGAGCCTCTGCGGGGCGATGCTTTTGCCGAAAGGCACACGTGGCGCCAACTGCCTGAGGGCGAAGTAGCTCACGAGTTCAGCGGCGACGCCGTCTTTCTGAACGACAGGATGGCCGTCGTGCTCCGCAGGAGCGGGCGCGGCGCGGAGGTCTACTCCAGAACTCCGACGGGCATGACGCTGCGGACGACGCTCGGCCCGGGCTCCGCAGGCGGCGCGCGGCCGACGGGCATCTCCGCCGTCCGGATAGTCGAGAACGGGCCGAGCGCGGTCATGCTGGACGCGTCCTTCGCCATGGAGGGCGGCCGAAGCGCATCGCTGGCGCTGCGCCTGACGACCGGCGAGGTGATCCTGGAAGCGCGCCCCGGGCAAGGGACCGGCAGACTCATCATTACTGGCGAGACCCGCTACGTGGTGGTGCCGGAGTTCTTCGGGGACGACATGGTCTTCGGGGCGGACGCATTCGACGCCCCGCGCGTCGGCCTGCCGGTCGAGAGCTTCTTCCTGAACCTGCTTGAGGGCGGCGATGCGATCGTGATGTGCGTCTGGCAGTCCGGCGAAAGGAACGCCGACGTGGTCTTCACAGGCGGTCCGGGCGCCCGCGCAATCAAAGCCTGCGAGATCGAGTCCAAGGAAGGGGAAAGCGTCTGGATCGCTATTCTCGAGGGACCTGACATCTGGCACGGCCGCGCGATCTCGCGAGGAGACGAGGAGACCGAGGTCGCACTTGACTGGCAGCCACCGTTCCCGGCCAGGTGGCGGGGCAGTTTCGTCGGCGAGGAGGGGGTTGCCGACTCATGGGCCTTCCTGGACGAGCGGGAGCGGGAACAGAAGGAGAGGCCCGTCGCTCCCCTCATTGCAGAACCCGTCAATCCCTGCTGGCTCGACTCGGACCGCGCCTTCGTGCGGGTCCCGTCTTCCGGGTCGCCGACGGGGCACAGGTCTGTTACGGGGGCGTACGAGGCACTGATCGTCTATCCGCTGGACCGCAGCCGGGCTACGCCGCTTACCGTTTTCTGTCCCGTGGACGTCATGCGGAACGCGCTCGGCGTCGGCCCCTGCCAGTACATTCTCGATGCCGAGGGGTTCGGCTCGGATGCGGCCGCCACGCCGGACGAGGTGACCCAGTGGATCGAGAGGCTGTTCGAGAGGAAGAGGGACGAACGCGAGGCGGATGCCATCCGGGAGCGGCTCGAGCAGATGGTGCGGCACATCGAGCACGTCCGGACGCGCATCGAAGGGTACGGTGAGTTCGCGCGAGAAGTGGGGCGGCTCTGTGACAACGGAGGGGAAAGCGAAGACGTCGTTGTTACAGCTCGAAAGCTGCGCGAGATGGCGGCGGAGATCGAGCGCAGCGCAACGCGGCGCCGTGTGGAGATGGCGAACGCCTCACAGGCCCGGCAACTGGCTGACGCAATGGCCGCCCTCATCGGCGGAGAGAATGGGCCGGGCGAATGCCGGGCTCTCGGCGCAGCGCTCCGGGCCATCGGCGCCGCCCAGGACAATGCGCTGGCCACGTGCCGAATGGCCGTGAGGCGGCTGAAACAGCGGTGCCGGACGGCCGCGGCCCGCCATCCTGAAGCTGCGGACCTGGCAAAGACGGTGCAGGAATTGGCCGAGCAGATGTTGCGCAAGAAGCGATAGCCGACAAACATAAGGACGCGAAAGGCGGGCCCCGAATGTTCTCGAGAATACGACTCGGCGTAGCACTGATCCTGGGGCTGTTTCTCGCCGTGCAGGGCGGCCCCGTCAACTTCGTCTGCGCGCAAGGCGTCGAGAAACAGAAGAACATGTTCGGGAACGCGAGCTTCGAGGTGGGCAGATCGTCCTGGTGGATGGACACCGGACCCGGGACCGCCGCCCGCTTTGCAGTGGACACCCAGGATGCCGGGGCCGGCCGGTACAGCGCCCTGGTGAGCATCGAGGCCGTGGGCGAATGGGGAGTGCAGTTCGGACAGGTGATGGAGGCCGGTCGCAGGGGCAAGACCTATACCTTCGCCGTCCTTGCGAAGAGCACCGGGGAGCCCGTCGCCGTCGAGCTACAGGTCCAGCGCGCCGCCGAGCCCTGGGACAACGCGGTGAGCAGGAGCTTCATACTCAAGGCCGAGGAGTGGACGGAACTGCACGTCACGTTCAGGGTCGCCGCCGAGTTCCCCGAAGGGTGGTGCGCATACGTCTACTGCGGGCAGCCCGGGGCACAGTTCAGGGCCGACATGTTCCGGCTCTACGAGGGTGACTATATTCCCTACACGGAGGTCGCCTTCGAGGAGGCCGTGTCGGCAGCCGTGCGCCTGTTTGACACCGGCGCGTCGTCGGCTCCGCCTTCAGGTGATCCCCTCTCCAGAAGGGACGGCTGGACCGAACTGGCGGAGGACCAGGTTGGCCGCACGCTTGCGGGAGACGCAGTCCTCTTCAACAACCGGCTGGCACTTGTTCTGCGCCGAGGGGAGCGGGGGGCGGAGCTCTACTCGGTCGGCCCCAAGGGCCTGAAGATGCGGGCGCTGCTGGCGCCGGTGGGCGCCGGCGAGGCCGCCGGACTCTCGTCCGTCGAGGTGTTGGAGAGCAACGCGGGCGTCGTGGCTGTGGACGCCACGTTCGAGGCAGCGGGCGGGCAGGACCTCACGGTGGGCTACGAGTTGAGGATGGGGCAGGTCTTCGTCCAGACGGAGCCGCGCGGGGGTGTCAGGGCGCTGCGCATCGAAGCGCCGTGTCGCTTTGCCGTGCTGCCCGACTTCTTTGCGGACGACATTGTGGTGGATGCGACTGAGCTGTCCGTCTCGGAGGCCGAGCTGCCGGGGGAGAACTTCCTGCTTCAGATGCTGGAGGGGCGGGACGCCCTCGTGATGAGCGTCTGGGACTCTCGGGAGCAGGACATCCGCATCACGCTGGCCGGCAGCGACGGGGGACGGGTCATCGAGGCCTCGGAGATCCCTTACGGGGAGTCGGGCAAGGTCTGGGTGGGGGTGATGGCGGGTGTGGGGGTCTGGCACAGCCGCGACGTTGCCGGGCAGGATACCGGGAAGATCATAGAGCTGGACTGGCGGGCGCCGTATGCCGCGCAGTGGCGGGTGGACTGGCGACGGAGCGACAAGCTGACGGACAGTTGGGAGATGATAGCCGAGCGGGCGGACGGCCGGTTCACAAAGCACGGCTGGTTCGGCGGTCCGGGCAGCGTTCCCGCAGACAGGCGCAGGTGGACGACTGTCCTGGGGCAGTTCCAGTATCCGTGCTGGCTCGACAGGAACGGCCGCGGTTACCTGCAGCCCCTGCGGAGGGTCGTCCGGTTCGAGGGCCCGGCCCTGATCTACCCCATCAACCGGGTGACGGCCACGCCGCTGGAGGCATATACCGTGGTGGACATCGTTCGCTCGACGCTCGGCGTCGGGCCCTGCGAGTACATCCTGGACGTGGAGGGACAGGCCCAGCAGTACCGCGGCATGGCTACCTGCGGCGTAAGGGACAGGCTCAACGCCATCTACGGCAGCGGACGGCAACGACAGCAGCGAGACGAGATCGAAGGAAGTCTGGTTGCCGTGATGGCCTTCATCCGCCACATTCGCGGAAGGATCGAGGCTTACGTCACCTTTGGACACGAGATGCTCAGTTACCTGGAGGAGCAGAAGAGCGCCCATCCGGAGCTGGCGGCACACCTGGCCGAGCTGGAAGTGCTGGTCCGGGCGATCGACCAGCGCGTGGCCAGGAGGAAGGAGGAGATCAAGACGCCGGACTACGCCGCCGAACTGGTCGAGCGGTTCCGCGCGACCATGCTCGATTACGAGGGCGCCGATGCCCTGGAGAAGTGCAAGGAGTTCACCGAAGCCTGGGTGGAGATCGGCGGCAATCAGGACGAGCTTGTGGGAGAGTGCCGCTGGGCGGTCAAGGTCTTGCGGCAGCGGGCAGGACTGGCGCCGGCCCTCGAGCCCGGGATGGCCGAGGTCGCACGCGAGGTGCGCCGCCGCACGCAGGAAGTGCTGCGCAACCCCGCCGGCCACGAGGGCGCGAGGCACTGAACCCGAAGTCTGAAGTGAGAAGGCTGAAGGATGAAGGGCGAAGGGTCGAAGCACGTTGCGGGCGCGCACTGGGGCGTGCTGCTTGCTGCCGTCCTGCCGGCTCTATTGATGGGCGGCTGTGGCGACAGGGATGAGCCGGCGGCGCCCCCTGCGCCCGAAGCGAGTGTACCCGAACAGGTCGTCACGGACACCGGCATCGAGATGGTGCTTGTCCCCGCCGGCGAGTTCGTCATGGGAGATGACCGGGGCGAAGATGATGAAAGGCCCGCCCACAAGGTGCGGGTCGCCGCCTTCTACATGGACAAGTATGAGGTGACTCAGAAGGCCTACGAAAGCCTGATGGGCAGGAACCCATCCAAATCAACCGGCCCCGACAAGCCCGTCGAGCGCGTCAGTTGGCATGCTGCGATAAGATACTGCAACATGCGGTCCCTGAGGGAGGGGCTGGAAACGTGCTATGACCCCCAGACCCTGGAATGCGATCCCGGCGCCGGCGGATACCGGCTCCCCACGGAGGCCGAGTGGGAGTACGCCTGCCGGGCCGGAACGAAGACCAGCTACTCCTTCGGCCACGACCCGGGCAAGCTGCGCGACTACGGCTGGTTCAAGGACAACTCCCACGACGACACGCATCCCGTCGGACGGAAACGGCCGAACCCCTGGGGACTCTACGACCTGCACGGGAACGTGGCCGAATGGTGCAATGACTTCTACAGTGAGGACCACTATGCCGCAAGCGTCGGCGAGAACCCGACCGGCCCCCCTTCCGGAGACGAACGCGTCCTGCGCGGCGGGAACTGGCGCAGTACGGGTGATGTCTGCCGCTCATCGGCGCGCTACAGCGAGACACCCGGATTCGCCGACGTCTGCTTCGGCTACGAGGCCTACGGCTTCCGGTGCGTGAGGCGGGCGCCCAACGACGCCTCCCAGTAGGATGTGGCCTGAAGGGAGCTGGAACGGCGGCCGGCCTGTTGAGGAGACGATGCCCGGAATGACGAAGAAGCAGGCGTTCCTTGCAGCCCTGCGCGGGGAACGGCCGGACGTTGTGCCCGTCTCCCCGCTCATTCATGCGCGTTATGCCCACAAGGTGCTTGGACGCAGCGATTGGCGGGCCGTCTTCGAAGTGCATCGGATGATCGGTTCGACGCACTACCGCGGCCCGCTCGGCGTCGGCCTGAGAACGAACCTGCCCGACGGCTATGAGTTCGTGGAGGAAGTAGTCCAC
>JAUVVP010000054.1 GCA_030604585.1 Planctomycetota bacterium
CAGTCGGTCATGAGAAGGATGAAGGCCATCAGCACGCGAGGCATCAGCAGCGCGATGGTCGTCAGTATGCAGCCGCAGCCCAAGGCGCTCTCCTTTCCGGCCGAGTCACGGATCGAAGACGGGGAACTCGTCCTCGCCAACCGGAGGCGCCGGCTCCTTCTGGCGGGGCTTGTCCTGCTTCGTCGTCGGCTTCTCCGGGTCCGGCTCTTCGTGCCCCACGATCTCCAGGCGGGCGTTGTCGAAGTAGTAGTTGCCCGGCTTCCAATAGGCGTATATCTGCACCTGGAGCCATTCGGTCCTGAGCGGTTGCTTGTCGAGGGTGGTCTTGGACCTGGAGGGGTGGAATGTCCGCACATAGCGGCGCCATTGCCCGTCGCACGGGTCCAGGAACATGGGCGCGCGGTAGGCGTCCCGCCGGATGAGGCGGATGCCGTCCGCCGTCTTCATCCGCTGGTCGAAGAATCCCTTGATGAAGACCTTCGGCTCGCCCTCGGTCTCGGTGCGGGCGTCTATGCTGAAGCGGTAGATGGCGCCGGGCACGCACCTGACGTGGTGGCTGCGGTAGTGGACGCCGTGCAGGCCGGCAACGGTGTCGTAGTAGGGCGGGCTGGTGGGGATGCGTTCCGGGGGCGGCGGGATGGGGTTGCGCGGCAGCGATTGCGGCTCGATCCCCTTGCCGGCCGCGGCCTTCTCCAGAGCGGCGAGCACCTCATCGTTGCGCGCCTTCCACTGGGCATCCAGCACGTCCGTGTAGATGCGCAGGCAGCGCTTGCCGTCGGTGCCGCCCGCGGCCCAGAAGGTGGTGAGCCCGTCGGTCGCCTGCCAGCCGTAGGGCCAGTAGCGGCCCGTCTCGAAGCTACCGTCCAGGAGCAGGTTGCCCGACAGCGGCTTCATCCGCATGGCGTCGAAGGAGCTTTCGTTGTCGTAGGGGATGCCGTCGGGGGCCAGGAGCTGTGCCTGCTTCTTGTCGGCGTCCGATTGTGCGAGGGGCGGCAGGACCGCAGCCCCCAGCGCGGCCAGCCCGACAACACATGGAAAGATGACTCTGAAGAGCGGGGCTTTCATGGGACAGGCCCTTCACTTGCGCGGCGTGCCGGCTTCGGAGAGGGCGCGGAAGTAGTTCTCCACCATCTCGCGGTACTGCTCCGGCACCCTCTCGTCCTGCGCGGAGGCTATCTCCTCGCGCAACCGTTTGGGCAAGAGGGCGCTGCGGTCGCGCCAGAGCTGCTTCTGCTTCTCCGAGAGCTCCTTGATCTCGCGCAGGTTCGAGAGCACTATGCGCTGGTGGCGGCCGAAGGTGCTCAGTTCGCCCTCTTCGAGCGACGCCCTCTGCGCTTTCATCAACTCGATGGCCTCCGGCAGCCTGCCGCGCGGATGGCGGTACTTCCTCAGGCCGTAGTCGAGCCGCGTTGCCTTGTCGATCAGTTCGCCCTGCTGGACGGCCATCCGCTTCAGCCGCTGCCGCAAGGGGGGCGGCACCGGGCCCTGGAAGCCCTCGGCGCCCTGGCCGCTGACCTTGCCGCCACCGGTGGCGCCCGTGGGGGCCTCGCCGCTGGTGTCCTTCACCCATCCAGCCTCGAACGGGTCCGGGGTGAGCCGGCTCGGCGTCTGGCGGCCGCCCTTGCCGGTGGCCTCTTCCTCGACGAACTGGCCGCTGGACTTGCCCGTGCGGCCCTCGCCGCTGCGGCCGCCCACCTCCTGCGTGTTGGGCAGCCGGTTGCCCGTGACCCCCTTGGCCGACATGTTGCTGATGGGGCCGTCCATGGTATCCCAGCCGGCGCCGATGTCCAGGCTGTCGAACCAGCCGCTGGTGACGTCGTCGAACTCCTCCAGCATGTCCTCTTCGCTCTCGACCAGGTCGCCGATCAGGTCCTGAAGCTCGTCCGGCAGCTCGGTCAGGGGCACCTCATAATCCTCCAGCGGGTCCTCCATGGACCAGAGCTGGTCGTCCTTGGCCTCCATCAGCCATTTCTCAATGTTGGTCTCGATGCTCTCGGCCAGCTCGACTCCCGCCTGTTCGTGCGGCACCGCCAGCTCGATAGCCTTGCGCTCGGCTTCCGCGACGGCCTGCTGGACCTCGCTGTAGACCTCGAGGACCTCCTTCGCCTGCGTGGCCAGGGAGTGGTCCTGCGGGGGCAGCTTGCTCAGGTCGGTGGCGATCTCCTGGAAGAACTTCGCCCACTTCTTCTCGGTCTCGATGATGTCCTGGAGCGCCTGCTCGTCCTCGTCGGTGAAGTCCTCGACCGGCTTCTCGGCGAGCCGGTTGGACAGCTCAATGATCCGTTTCTGCTCCTCCACGAACTCGTCCAGCGCCTTCAGCAGCCTCTCGGCAAGCTGCTCGCCGCCGATCACTTCTTCCATCCGCTCGGAGAGTTCCTCGCTTTCCCCTTCTTGCTTGAGCATGTGGGCCAGGACGGCGGCGGGGTTCTCGAGGAGCTGCTCCAGCAGGGAGATGATCAGGGCCTGCCTGTCGAGGGCGTCATCGGCGCGGGGTCCTATCGTCTCGCTGTCCGGGGCGGCGTGCAGTTCCTTCAGCAGTTCGATGGCGCGGCTTATCTGGCCGGCGGCGATGCGTCCGAGGGCCTCGGCCGTGCTGGAGGCATCCTGGCCGGCATAGGTGACTACGGCCTCGCCGGCGCGGGTGTAGATCTCCTCCTCGGCCCCGGTCAGTTGTGCCGCCCGGTTGCGGAAGTCCGTCCAGGCGGCCTCCTCCTGCTCGGTCAAGGCCTCGTAACCCCCGGCCCATTCCGCCACGGCGCGAGTGCCGGCCAGGTTCGCCTTCTGTAGCTTTATCAGCTCCCCTATGAGGTCCCGCAGGGCCTCTCGCGCCTCCTCGCCGGCCCGCGCGGCCACCACGGGGTCCACCACGCGGATGTGGTAGACGCGGCTCCGGCCGGCCTCTTGCGTCTCGCGGTGCAGGCCGTCGTTGCCCTGCATGTAGTAGGCGAGCGCGCTGCCCACGCCCAGGCCCATCTCCCGCACGTCGAGCACGCTGCCCTCGCGGGCCGTCCGCGTTCCCGGCCCATAGCTCCAACTGCGGAACGGCTCCCAGTCGGCCCCCGCCTTCCGCTGGATGAAGAGGTGCAGCTCCCGCAGGGAGAAGTCGTCCTCGGCGCCGGCCAGCAGTGTGACCCGCGCGTCCGGAGCGACCGCGACGTCCCTGGCCGGCCGCTCGAAGAAGACCCTCGGCGCAGCGTCCGGGACCGCCTCGATCTGGCGGACCTGCGGGATGTTCGGGACGCCGGTCTCGTCGGAGATGTTGATGGTGTAGCGCCCGCTGCGCACGATGCGCATCTCGGCCCGCAGCGCAGCGTCCCCCTCGGGCACGAGGGGATGTGTCTGGGCCTCGGGCGGGCTCCCTTCGCCGAGCGCCAGGTACTTCACTTCGACGTGTCCCTGGCGGACCGGCCTGTCCGGCGTCACAACGAGGCGGACGGACGTCGCGACCGGCGCGCGGATGTCGCCGGTGACGCCGCTCTCCGTCCGCTCGGGCAGGCCCGTGTAGGCCGGATACGAATAGGTGAGCTGCAACTGCTCAATGGCCGGCCGGTCCCGCACGGTCACCTGGTAGCGGCGCGTCGCAGCGTCGCCCGCCCGTATGCGATAGGTGAAGCCCCGCTGGACGTTGGCGAACTCGTAGGTGAAGGCGCTGCCCTCGAATGCCATCACGTCGGAGCTATCCTCGCCCGCCTCGCTTTCGACGTCGATCCGGGCGGTCTCCGGCAGGAGCCCGCCGACGCGCGCCTCCACCAGGAGCGGCTCGCCCTGGAGCAGCACTGCATCGCCCGGGCGGACCTCCAGGCGCGTGTCGGTAATCGGGGGTATGTAACGGCCGGGATGGAGGAAGCGCAGGAAGGCGTTGCCGAAGTGGCCGGAGAAAAGCACCCCGTAGAGCAGGATGACCCCCACGACGCCAACGGCCCAGCGGCCGGGCCTCCACAGGCTGCGCGCCCCGACCGAGCCGGCCAGCTCCTCGCCCTTGACCCGCTCGGCAGTGTGCCGCATCTGCGAGAGTGCCATGCGGCGGGTCAGGGGGTCGCGGAACTCCTCGCCGGCCAGCAGCACGGCGTTGATCACCCGGTTGTCCAGGTCGGGGCATGCGCGCTCTACGTGAGCGGCCACCATCTCGTCGGTTATCGGGCGCAGCAGCGGATAGACCACGAACCGCGCGAGCACCAAGGCCAGGGCCACGGCCAACGCCGCCCCGTAAGCAAGCCGAACCGACCCGGGCAGGTGGAAGAGGTTGTCCGCCGCGAACCCGACGATCAGCCCCCCGCCTACCACGACGAAGGTCCTCAGCAGCCCGCCGAGCAACTCGATGGTCCGCCAGGCCGTGCGCGAGCGGTCTATGGCGCGATAGATGCGGCTCATCGCCCGCTCTCGCTGCTCGGACTCAGTCGCCATTGCCTTTTCCTTCCGGCTCGGGCGGGATCGGCACTTCCCGGTTCGGGGCCAGCTCGACGGCCAGTTCGATGCTGCCCGCCTGGGCGGAGATGGCGTGGCCGCCGAGGCCCGGTGCGACGATGACCTTCCTGGGCTCCACGACCGCATCCTCGCTGACGAGGCGAAGCAGGAACATGCGCTTCTCGATCTGCCATTCGTCGCGCGGCTTGTGCATCGCCCAGACGTCGTAGCGGCGGATCAGGCCCGCGCCCGGCAGCGTTGTGCCGCCGTGGCGCTCCTTGCGGACCAGGGCGAAGGTGCGCTCCCCATTGCCGGCGGCGTAGACGATCCGCTGCTCGTGGAAGAAGTCGCGGAGCTTCGCCACCCACGACTCGATGTCGGCGACCTGCCGGGCGTTCAGGCGCCCCGCGCCCTCGTCCCGCTCGCGGCTGAAGTGCAGGTAGATGGCCCTATCAGTGACGACGACAAGGTCGTAGGTGCCCTCGGTGCAGTCGCTGACGCGGAACCTGCCGGAGAACGGATTGAACGTGGCCTCGATGGAGAAGAGTTTGTCGCGGTTGATGGCGAGCACCTTCTGGAGGTTCTCGCCCGTCGGGAGCCTGAGCGTTCCCTCGATGGTGCCGCGGGCGCCGGCGCCTTCGGCGTAGAAGGTCACGGCGCGCACGTAGAGCAGGTCGTCGAGTCCCTGGCCCACCTTGCCCTCAGCCTTGCGCCGCAGGATGAAGCGCTGCTTGCGGCCGCCGCTCTCGACATAGATGGTCTTGGGCATGATGTGGCCTTCAAGCCGGCGGCCGTCGTGAAAGGTGATCCGCGTCAGGTAGTGGCGCACCGGGTAGTGTTCGCCGGTGTAGACCTTCTCGTCGCGGCCGCTCTCGCGGAAGAGCCATTTGGCTTCCATGCTCTGGCGCTCGATGGCGGTCTCGATGCCGGCCATCTCGGCGGCGCGGATCGTCTGGCGACGGCCCAGCGCCTCGTTATGGATGATGAGGCGGCCGTCGGTGATATGCACGCGGCCCTCGACGCGCCGTCCGTCGCTCAGCTCCACGGCGCCCGGCAGCCACTCAACGCCCGCCGCCATGCAGCACAGCGCCGTTAGCCCCAGCGCAACGCCGATCAGCTTCCTCATTGCCTTGATCCCGAAGGTCCCCATCATTCTACCACGTGCAGGAAAATAGGGACAGTCACCTATTCTCCTGGCTGTAAGATTCTATGAGGAAAGGAAATACGACGCGCGAAAATAGGTGACTGTCCCCATTTTTGCGTTCATGGCAGCCCGCGACGTTTCCTCAGGATCCATTCCGCCGTCACGCACGCGAGGAAGAGCGTGAAGAGCCAGGGCGCGTTCCACAGGTTCAGTTCCTCGCGATGGGCCACCAGGGCGCGGCGCGCCTCCAGCTCCTCGGGTATCTGGCCGGCCGTGGCCAGTGTGTGGAAGACCCCGCCGGTCTGGTTGGCCAGCGAGCGGAGCATCTGTTCGTCCACGTCCACGCGGTCGAACTCGGAAGCGGCATGACCGACCACGAACTCGAACCGGTCAGTGCCCAGCTCGGCGCCCTCGACTCCGCTCGGGTCGGTCCCGCCATCATAGGCCGCGGCGGTTGCCTGGTAGAGGCCGCTGGCTGGCGGCTGCCAGGGCAGTTGATACTCGCCGAGGCTCAACGGCACGGGTTCGAGCCGCACCGTCGTGCCGTTCTCCAGGGCCTCGGCCCCGTCCGAGGCAACCGTCCTGACCGGGATGGGATAGCTGATGTTGACCTCCACCCTGGCCCGCTCCTCGGGCTCCCCGTCCCGGTTCCTGACGCGTGCCTTGAGCAGGACGGCTTTGCCGCTCTCGTATTCGACGCGCGCGGTCCAGGCTTTCACCAACTGGTCGGGGGCCATCTCCTCTTCCTTCCTGCCGGCCAGCCAGCGCACCGATTGCCGCCAGAACCGGTAGTAGGGCGAGTCGAGGCCCTGCGCCTCCACCTGGAACTTCCACTTCCAGGTGGTGTCCGCCGTCAGCGCCATGGCCCTGCCGGCGCCGTAGGACTGGACGGCCACGACGGGCATCGGCCGGCCGGCCGCCCGCTCGTGGGGATGGACCGCCAGCACCTGCGCACCGGGCTTGGCGCCGGCGACGCGGTTCGCACCGTCCAGGCCGGCCCGGGCCTGCAACCCGGTGAAGAGTTCCTCCGAGCCCCGGAAGACCAGGTGTCCCCTCCCTTCGGCCGTCAGAACGGGCACGAATGCCTCCTCGAGGTGCCCGTCCCGCTCGCCTCCCATCGTGACCGGCAGCAGGTCGGCCAGGGCGCTGTCCGCGTAGCCGCCGGCCCCAAAGGCATGGTAGCCACCGAGCGCCAGCAGCGCCCCGCCCCCGTCCACGAACTCCTTCAGGTATTCGATCTGGACGCCGGTGAACTCCTTGCGTGCGATGTCGCCGAGGATCACCACGTCGAACTTGCCGTAGTCCGCCCGCTCGGCAGGGAGCCCGCGGCTGAGGTCAACGCCGGGCTGGACGCCCTGGACGAGGAAGCGCTTGCCGCTCACTTTCACCACCCCGGTCAGCTCCACGTTCGGGTCGCTCTCCAGCACGCGGCGAAGGAACCGGTACTCGCTGCGCACCACGCCCTCGACGATCAGGACCCGTATACGCGGGTCGGTCACCTGGACGGTGAAGCTGCGGGCGTTGTTCTCGACAACCGTCTCATCGGGAAGGGACTCGATGGCCACGCGCAGCGTGTGTATGCCGGTGCGCCGCGGGACGAAGGACAGCTCTTCGGCCAGAGTTCCGTCCTCGGCGGGCAGGCGCACGGCCTTCGCGGCCAGCTCGTCATCGCCTTGCATGAGCCGCAACTCGAGTTCCCTCTCGGCGGGCGTGAACTTCTGGAGGCCGGCCTGCACGAGTTCCACCCTGACAGTGGCCTCGTTATTGACGATGAAGCGGGGGGCCTGCGGCACGCGCGCGATCCCCACGTCGTGGAAACGCCCGCGCTCGGCCACGCGGCCGCCCAGCGCCACCGGGAATACGGGCACGCCCAGCGCACGCGCAACGGCTTCCGGGTCCTCGCCCCGGTTCGAGACCCCGTCCGTCAGCAGCACGATGCCGGACAGGCGCTCGCGGGGGGCCAGTTTCACGACGTCCTTGAGGGCATCGCCGATGGCGGTGGCCTTCTGCGCGGGGTGCAGCTCGTCCAGGCGCGCCGCATCGGCCAGCTCCGCCGTGACGGCGCCGAAGCTGAACAGCCGCACGGCCTGTCTGCGCGCCAGCTCCGCCAGGACGGCGTGCGGTCGGTCGCGCAGAAGGGAGACCCCGGCCTCGAGCCGGGAACGGTCGTCCGCTGTGTCCTTGACGCCCATGCTCTCCGACACGTCCACCAGCACGGCCACGGTGGCCTGCGTCAGCTCGGTGCGGATCAGGCGCAGCACCGGCTGGAGCAGGAAGACCGCCACAATGGCGATGGCCAGCGTGCGAAGGGCGGTCAGCACCGAGAAGCTGCGCGGAGGGAGCCCGGCCCTCTTGGCGCGGTAGAAGGCGTAGGCCAGCGCGGCCGCGCCCATCGCCGCCGCCAGCACTACCACGGCCGGCCAACTGCCGGTGAAGGCTATCTCCCCGTGCTTCATCTCCGCCTATCTCTCGCTCGTGCTCCCGCCAGACAGAAACTGGGTGCCACGGTCAAACTTGTTTGGCCGTGCCGGGCAGGCCCATCCAAGGCACGCTCAAGCTTCGCTTGGGCGTGGCACCCACACGGCTGCTTCAAGCGCACGTTGAGCATCGTTCACTTCTGTGGCTTTCCATTTAGCTAGCCCGCCTAATGCTTCAGCATGACGTTGGCGACGAAGCTCTCGGCGACGGCCAGCAGGATGGCCAGTGCGAACAGGTGGTTCCACAGCGGAAGCCCCTCGCGTTCGCGGCGCACGAACAGCGCCAGTCGCTCGGGCCGGCGCACCACCTTCACGGCGGCCGCACCCAACATCCTGGCCGCGTCCTCCGGCCGTATCCTGGTCCCGTCGCTCTCACGGCTTTCCACGTTCACGGCAAACGGCTGCGTGTGCTCGGCCCCGCCGGTCTCGTAGACGGCGCGGTAGAGGCCCGGCTGTCCCGTCTCCCGGAACGTTGCACGGTTTGCGCCCTCGGCGGGGCCGCTCGTCACGACCGCGACGGGCTCGTCGGGACCCTTTTGGCCGCCGTCCTGG